>JAFNZJ010000050.1 GCA_017382915.1 Clostridia bacterium
ATCACCATATAAAAATTACTACCCGAAAAAGAGTTTAATTTTCTCTTCTTCGGGTAGTTTTGTCTTATACTGTTGCAAGCAGGAAATTTGTGTGCCAAATTTCGTTTTTATTAAAGATTACTGTCCTTAGCAACCCTGCTCATTTGATGTGCGATTTTTTTATGTTTAGATTATTATTTATCAAAAAATTCAGCTTCAACTGCATCACAAATTGCGTGGTAAACGGGCAGGTGCAGCTCTTGAATTTTATATGTTTCGGTTTCGGGTACCTTAATGCAAATATCACTGTTTTCGGAAAGCTTGCTGTCCCTTTGACCGGTCATACCAATAACGGTAAGTCCAAGTGCCTTTGCAATGTTTGCGGCAAGGTTAACATTTTTGGCATTACCCGATGTGCTAAGACCTATAAATACATCGCCCTTTTTACCAAGACCAAAAACCTGCTGTGCATAGATATATTCGGGGTCAACATCGTTGCAAAATGCAGAAAGCAAAGCCTGTGATTCACAAAGGTTTACTGCGGGCAAGCCGCACTGCAGGTTGCTAAGAAATTCATCATCAATATTGGGGTTAGCCTTTTTAAGTGCCTTGGCCTGCTTTTCTGCTACGGGGCGCTTTTTCATAAAGCCCTTCATAAGCTCGCCAACAATGTGGGTGCAGTCGGCGGCGCTGCCACCGTTACCGCAAAGCAAAACCTTGCCACCCTTTTTATAACACTGAATAATTTTGTCGGTTGCCGCGTCAACATCCTTTGCCACTACTTCAAGCTGGGGATATTTTTGGGTAAGCATTTCAATTCTTTTGTTCATTATAATCTACCATCCTTTTTAAGTCCGTAAACGCCAACCGTTAAAGCGGCGTAATCACCAATACCTTCTAAAAGCTTTGCGGGTACTACCTCACAGCATTCCCATGAAATACCCAAGGCTTCTTTTTCAATAATCTCTTTACAAGATTCCCAAAGGCCTGCCCTTGAGCGGGTAAAAATACTGCCTATAACAATTTTTTCGGGGTTAAGCAGGTCAATCAGTATTGAAAGACCGCGACCTAAATATTCACCGCAAAGTCTGTAAACCTCAATTGCGGTGGGGTCGCCGTGCTGTTCAGCGGCAATGGCAATTGATTTGGCGGTTATGCCTTCGGGGGCGGTGTCGGGGTTAAAGTAAAGTGGTGTTTCACCGCGCTGATGCGCCGCAAGACCTAATGTGTAACCAAGCTGTGCAATACCGCCGCCACTGCAAAAGCCTTCAAATGAGCCAAACTTTCCAAAACCAACCGGTCCGTTTTCGCTAAGTCTTATATGACCAACCTCACCTGCGTTACCGTTGGTGCCTTCATAAAGCTTGCCGTCTAAAATAAGACCCGCACCAAGTCCGGTGCCAAAGGTTAAAAATGCCATATTATTGCAGTTTTCACCGGCGCCGTACAGCCACTCTGCCAAGGCGCAGGCATTAGCATCATTTTGAAGATATGTAGGTATGTTATACCTTTCACTAAGCAGCTTTGTAATTTGCACGCCGTGTAAATTGGGTAGGTTGGGTGGGCAAACTATAGTGCCTGTGGATGAATCTAAAGGTCCACCGCAGGAAATACCAATTACATCGGCACCGTACTTTGGTATAAACTCATCCAAAATATCATAAAACTGCTGCATAAATTCATCGGAAGATATGCCGGTGTCGGTGGCAAAGCCGCGTTTATCTAAAATTTGAAGTTCGTTTTGGTCGGTGGTGCCTGCCGTAACGGCGCATTTTGTTCCACCTACATCAAGTCCTATAAGCTTTAGCATAATTTACTTCTCCTGACTGTTTTTAAAGGATATATCCTCGGTTAAAAGGTTTATAAATGAATCACAGTAGTATTTGGGGTCTTTTAAAATTTTATCTTTAAGTTCATTTGCCTGCGACATATTGGGCAGCATTATGCTAAAGGCAAGCATGGTGTCCTCACCGCTCATAACCTTATAGGTAAGCAGATAACCACTGTCGCTTTGGGTTATGGTAATGTCGGTGTCGCGCTCTGCCTTATAGCGGGCCAGCATTTTAACCACAGCGTTATAAACCTTGGTGCGTAGCACGGCAGAAACACTGTCCTTAAGGGTGTGGCTTAAATCGGCGCCCTTTTCGGTTGCTAAAAACATATCCTTTGAGGTTTCTTTGATATAGCCGCCGTTCAGCAGATTATCAATGGCGGTTTGTGTGTCAAAGTAGTTTGCAATGCCTTCATAATGAAAAAGCTGTGAAAGCTCGGTGGCGGGCAACGGCTCACCCAGTGACGTTAGCATATAACATATTAAAATTTTAAGGTCGCCGCTTTCAAAAATATCTTCGGGGACAATTTTTTCAAGTTTGTTTGCCATACTATTCTCCTAAAAATTTATAATTTTGGGATTAAAACCTTGGTTTGGTGAAATATTATCGGTATCTAATAGCAGTACCGCTTTTTTAAGACTGCAACCGCTTATGGTAAAAAGCGGCTTTATTTGTGGCAGTATAAGGGGTAGGGGGTCGGTATCACAACCGGCGGTAATAATTAGTGTAACATCCCTTTTGCCATTCATTGGCGGTTTTACGCCAAGGGCAAAGCGTTTATTAAAAAAGCGCTGAAACCTATCAAGCAGGGCTTTAAGCGGTGCAGGAAAGCTGCCGTTATAAATGGGAAAAGCAATTATAACATTATCCGCCTTTTCAAAGTTATTAAAAAAGGTGTCTAAATCACTGAACTTGCAACCGTCCTGCTTTTTACAAAGACCGCATCCGTCACAGGGGGCGGGCATATCTTCAAAGCAGTTGTAGGTTACTGTTTCTCCCTTAAGGTTAGTGCTTTCTTGCCTTAACAAACGTGCGGTAAAGGAATTACAGTTGGGGGAGCCGAATATTATTAAATTCCGTGGCATATAATACCCCCTAAATTTAAAAGTATATATTTATTATACTATTTAAGTCCTTAAACTTCAAGGTATTTTTACAAAAACTAACAGCCATATTTGGTAATAATTTACAAGGTAAAAAAATATATCAAATTTTTGTGTTTTTTTTAAAAATAAAGGTTGACATTAGGGTGGAGGGAAGTTATAATATATGTGTATCCTAATACTAATTTTTTTGAAAGGGAAGGTTACATACTATGAAAAAACTTTTAGCAGTTTTATTAGCAGTAGTTCTTTGCGTAAGCGTTTGCTCAATTTCCGCATTTGCTGCTAATGAAGAATTTGTTGTTACCGCTCAGGGCGGTACCGCTTCAAGGGGTGGCACAATCACCGTTCCCATCGTTGTTGAAAAGAACGTTGGTTGGCGTGCTCTTGATATCCGCGTTTCTTATGACGCAGATGTACTTGAAATCGAGTGTCCTAACCATGATGACAGCAAAGACTGTGTAGGTAAGAGAGCTCCTAGCGTTACCAAGTTAGGTAAAGAGGATTTTGAGATGGCAGTTGAGTATGATGTTTCTAACTCAGCAGTAAATCCTCCTTCACACACTACCTATCCTTATTCAATTGCTTGGGCATTTGCTACCATCAAGGAAGACATTACCGAAACCGGTACTTATGCAACTGTTACCTTTAAGGTAAAGGATGATGCTGCATTTGGTGAAACCAAGGTTGACATTGAGGTTCAAACCATTACCAACTGTGCTTATGCTCATCCTACTGCATTAGCTAATGACGCAACCATTACTATTGCTTGTACTAACCATGAGGCTGGTACTCCTGTAGTTGTTGAACCCGCTAAATGCGATAAACCCGGTACCCAAACCATTAGCTGTAAACATTGCGGCGCTCCAATGGCTACCGAAGATATTGCAGCTACCGGTCACGCTTGGGGCAACTGGGAAGGTTCAGCTGCTGCTGAGTGCGGTAAACCCGGCGAAGAAAAACGCGTTTGCGCTAACGATCCTACTCACTTTGAGACCCGCGCTACCGATGCTTTAGAGCATCTTTGGGATGATGGTGTAGAAACTACTCCCGCAGGTTGCGATACTCCCGGTGAGAAAACCTTTACCTGTCAGCGTGATAACACTCACACCAAGACCGAGCCTGTTGCTCCTACCGGTCATGATTGGGATGATGGCGTAGTAACTACTCCCGCAGGTTGCGATACCCCCGGTGAGACCACCTACACCTGTCAAAACAATCCCAGCCACACCAAGACCGAGCCTATTGCTCCTACCGGTCACGATATCACTTGGACCGTAACCACTCCGCCTACCCTTGATAAAGAAGGCGAGAGAACCGGTACCTGCGGTACTTGTGGTGCTCCCTTCACCGAGCCTATGCCTAAGCTTACCAATAAGGTAGATGGCGATAAGGTTGTTGGTGGTGTTGTTGGTGCAGACGGTAAAATCAGCGAGGCTGACATTGATGCTTCCTTTGAAACCACCGATGATGAACCCTTCACCGGTTATGTTCAAGGTTCTGTAATTAAGGCTCCTGTTTCAACCTGGACCGATGCAGAAAAAACTGCTGTTGAAGGCAAGGTTGGTGTTGTAGGATTTGGTGTTGCTATTGCTGATACCGATAACGCAGCAAACCTTGATGGAGATAAGGTTGTTAAAGTAACCATTAAACTTGACAACGCTTTACTTTCTAAGTATGAAAACCTTGTAGCTTATGCTCCTGATGCAAGCGGTGCTATGGTTGTATTGTCCGGCGCTGAAATCGTTGATGGTAACCTTGTTGTTACCGGTAAGGTAAGCGACCTTATGGGTCTTGCAGTTGCCGTTTACGGCGATGAAATCGTTGTTGACAGCGGCAAAGAGCCCGGCAAATCACCTGAAACCGGCGATTCTTCTGCTATTGCATTTGCAATCGTTATGATGGCTATCGCAGCAGCTGCTGTAGTAGTTACCGGCAAAAAGGTTAAGGCATAAGTCTTAATAAATAAATAATAAAAATGCTCTGCCTGGTGCAGAGCATTTTTTTTATAACGAAAACCACGCGATAGTCGCGTGGTTCAAAAGAGGTTAACCGATGAACAAAAAACGAAATAGGGTTTATTACAAAAAGAAAAATGTTTTGTAATGCTTTGATTTAGCACAAAAGTTTTTGAGGAAGC
>JAFNZJ010000051.1 GCA_017382915.1 Clostridia bacterium
AAGCTGGGAAAATAATGTCCACTTACAAAGTAAGAAGACTTGTAGTCATAGATGATAATGTAATAAAAGGAGTAATTACAAGCAAAGACTTATTATATCAAGATGACTTATTGCCATACATAAAGCAATTGTAAGTAGTTTTAGTAAGCGCTTTTTCATAGGGGTACCTCCAATAAACATTTATTCTATAATATTATATCATACAAGTTATAAATTTGCAATAATTGAAAATCAAAATATCCCACCTCTTAAAAGGGTGGGATATTTACTATTTAATCATTTCGTTAAATTCTTGCTCACTTATAACAGGCACGCCTAATGAGTTTGCTTTATCAAGCTTACTGCCTGCCTCCTCACCCGCTAAAACATAGCTAGTTTTTTTAGATACCGATGATGCCGTTTTACCGCCAAAGCCTTCAATTATAGCGGCGGCCTCACTGCGCTTATAGGTGGGCAAGGTGCCGGTTAAAACAAAGGTTAGGCCTTCAAATCTGGTATCGGTAATAACGGTTTTTGACTGCATATTAAGGCCAAGCTCACTAAACCTTTCAATAAGCGCCCTGGACTGCGGCAGGCTTAAAAAGTCATAAAGACTTTTTGCCATTATTTCACCAAAACCGTCAATAGCCATAAAGTCCTCTACAGAGGCTGTTAAAATAGCATCCATATTTTGAAGCTTATCTGCAACAAGCTTTGCCGCCTTTGCGCCTATATGGCGAATTCCAAGACCAAATATTAAACGGTAAAGGTCATTATCCTTTGATTTTTGAATGGCTTTTAAAAGGTTTTCGGCCGACTTTTCGCCCATACGCTCTAAACCGCTAAGCTGTTCTAACCTTAAAGTATAAAGGTCATAAGGGTGTTCAACCAAATCGTTTTCAAGTAAAAGGGTAACAACGGCGGGTCCAAGCCCTTCAATATCCATAGCATCACGACTGGCAAAATGAATTAAATGGCGGGCCATTTGGGCGGGACACTGTGCGTTGGTACAGCGTATAACCGCCTCACCCTCCTCACGGTAGACGGTAGCCCCGCAAGATGGACAGCTTTGCGGCATTTTAAAGGGTTCTGCGCCATCACCATGTTCGGCAACGCCAATAACTTCGGGGATAATATCCCCCGCTTTTCTAACTATTATGGTGTCACCTATACGAATATCTTTTTCTTTTATAAAATCTTCATTATGAAGTACGGCGCGGCTAACGGTAGTACCCGCAAGTGAAACAGGTTCAAAAACTGCGGTGGGTGTAAGCGCTCCGGTACGACCTACATTTATTTCAACACCAAGCAGTTTGGTGGGCTTTTCTTCAGGTGGGTATTTATATGCAATTGCCCATTTGGGGAATTTGGCGGTAGAGCCGAATAAATCACGCTGACCTAAATTATCAAGCTTGATTACTGCGCCATCAATATCAAAGGCTAACTGCCCCCTATTTTGACCTATTTGATTGATAATATTTATAGCCTGCTCAATACCCTTTGCCTTATGGTAAAAGGGCAAAACACTAAAGCCAAGCGATTTTAGAAAATCAAGCGACTGAATGTGGGTTTCAAGCTCCTTACCCTCAATATACTGCACATTAAAAATAAAGCTGGATAGCTTACGCTCGGCGGTGATTTTAGGGTTCTTTTGCCTAAGGGAGCCTGCCGCCGCATTACGCGGATTTTTAGCAGGTGCTACGCCTTCATTTTCCTGTCTTTCAACAAGCTCTAAAAAGCGTTTGTGCGACATATAAACCTCGCCGCGCACCTCTAAAACGCCTTTAAAATCAATAGTTTTTGGTATATCATCAACGGTAAGCAGATTGGCTGTAACATCCTCACCAATCTCACCATCGCCACGGGTGGAGCCCCTGACAAATTCACCGTTTTCATACTCAAGCAAAACCGAAAGACCATCAATCTTGGGCTCAACAGAGTATATAGGTGTTACCTCATCGGCAATGCGTTTGTCAAAAGCGCGAAGCTCATCAAAGCTAAATGCATCCTGCAGACTTTCCATTTTAACGCGGTGTGCAACGGGGGTAAAAAGGCGCTCTTCAACGCCACCCCCTACCCTTACGGTGGGAGAGTTTTTATGAGCATATTGCGGATACTTAAGTTCTAAATCTTTCAACTGTCTTTGAAGCATATCATACTCATAGTCAGAGATTTCAGGACTATCATCCATATAATACTTATTGCTGTAATAATTAAGCTTTTCGGTTAACTCATCAATAAGCTTTTTGGCTTCAATACTCATATTTTTACTTCCTTTAGTCAGATTCTGCCGCGTGGTCAAAAATATTGTCTATTACATCATCATCGGCACCGTAAACACCTGTATATGCATCCGGCACCCTGCCTACTATTACTGTTTCGGCCACTATGTATTTTGTGCTTACCTTGGCGCTACTATGCCCCCAAGGAATAATAATGTAAATTTGGTTGGTAACATTAAGCTCAATTGAATGCAGAGTGTTATTGATACCTGCCTCATAAAATGTGCTGGACAGTTCGGTATTAACGGTATAAGAATATTGCAAATCAAAGGTTATTCTGGGTCCCCTGCCCAAGGTATATTCATGCCCTATAAGGGTGCCAATTGGTATGCTTACCTTAAAAACATCGCCCTGCTGTTTTAAAAGCTTTTCAAGCTCTGACATAAAGGCGGTTTTAATTTTGGTAAGTTCAGTTGTGTTGGTTTCAACCGATAAAACCTGCCCGTTTTCATCATACCTTACCGTATCGACGGTAGTGGGATTAAGGTTAGATTTTGATAAAACATTATCCATTGCTTTATCCATAAGCTCGGTCATTTTGCCGGTTGCTACCGTCATTGGATAGTTTGAAATTACCGACCGTACCACACCGTCTGCCAAGATTATTAGCATCAAAACACCGCATAAAATAAGGGCTATACCAACCTTTAATTTTTTGCGCCGTTTAGTGTTAGGTTTAGTGCAATAACACTTCAAAATATGCACCTGCTTTCTTTTACAGTTTACGTAAAAACTCAAAAACAGGTGCATATTAAATTACTATTTCATAGAAAAGCAGTCTATTATAAGCTTGGCCGCATTTTCTTCACCAATTGCACTATTGATGCAAAGGTCATAGGATGTTGCGGCACCCCACTTAAGGTCTGAATAGTAGTTGTGATAACTGGCGCGCTTTTTATCGGTTTTACGCACAATATCCGCCGCCTTATCGCGGGGGATTTTTTGCTCCTCACTAACCCTTAAAACTCTGTTTTCAAAATCAGTATGAACAAAGACGCTTAAAAGTGGTACTGTGTCCTTTAAAATGCTTTCGGCACAGCGACCGACAATAACGCAGGAGCCTTTTTCTGCAAGATTTTTAATAACATCACTTTGTACAATAAAAATCTTATCGCTAATTGGCATATCAACCGCACTTGCAACACCGCTGCCATAACCGTATGCGCCAAGAGAAAGTGAATATAAAAAGCTATTTGTTGGCTTTTCATCATAGTCATCTAAAACTTCGTGACTCAGCCCGCTTTCGGCCGCGATATGCTTAATAATATCCTTATCATAAAAAGGAATGCCAAGTTTTTGAGCAACAAGTTTTCCAATTTCACGACCACCACTGCCAAATTGCCGGCCAATTGTAATTACAGTACCGTTTGACATATAACGCACTCCCTTTGAGCTTAAAAATTATAACTGTATTTTTTATTTAATTATACCATTAATAATATTAATTTACAATAGCAATAAAACAAAAACTATTTAATTACCTTATAGCCTGCTTCTTCAATAACCTTTTCTAAAACTGCAATATCAACTTCCTTTGAAAGGGTTACTGTTGCCTTATTTTCTTTATGGCTTGGTATAGCGGTTATTACACCCTCCACAGCCTCTAATGCCTTTTTAACATGTGCTTCACAGTGGGGGCACATCATACCCTCAATTTTAATAGTAACTTCCATTTCAGTTTTCTCCTTATCTTTGTTTTTTGGGGCTTTAATAAAGCTTTTTTTGTTTAAATTAAAGGTGTTTAACCTTAACGCATTTGTTACCACCGAAAAGCTTGAAAGACTCATAGCGGCGGCGCCAAACATAGGATTCATTTGCCAACCTAAAAGTGCAATAAAGGCACCTGCGGCAAGCGGAATTCCAATAACATTATAAATAAATGCCCAAAATAAATTTTGATGAATAGTTCTAAGTGTTGCTTTAGAAAGTCTTATTGCCGCAACAACATCACTAAGCCTACTTTTAACAAGCACAACATCAGCGGCATCAATGGCAATATCGGTGCCTGCACCAATGGCAACACCAACATCAGCACCTGTAAGTGCGGGGGCATCGTTAATGCCGTCACCGACCATTAACACCCTGCCCTGCTTTTTAAGGGTTGACACCGCCCTTTCCTTATCGGCGGGTAAAAGCTCAGCCATAACACTGTCAACACCAACCTGCGCCGCCACAGCATTAGCGGTAGCCTTATTATCGCCGGTTAACATAACAACCTGCATACCCATTTCTTTAAGCTCGGCACAGGCTTTAGCACTATCAGGCTTAATGGTATCACTAACCGCAACGGCACCTAAAAAGGTCTTATCCTTACAAAAATATAGCAGTGTTTTTCCTTGATTTTCCAGCATTTTTGCACTGCTCAAAAAATCTTCAGTAATGGTGCAATGGCTTAAAATATATTTTAAATTGCCACCCGCAACATTCTCACCATCAATTTCACCCTCAATACCCTTGCCCGGTATAGCGGTAAAATTATTAACATCATTTAAGGTTATATTATTTTCCTTTGCATAGTTTAGTATTGCCACTGCCAGCGGGTGTTCACTTTTCTTTTCAAGCGATGCCGCAAATGTTAAAAGACAGTTTTCATCCACCTTATTTGCAGGGCAAACATCTGTAACATTTGGCTCACCCATAGTTATGGTGCCTGTTTTATCAAGCACCACTATATTGGTTTTTCCTGTATGCTCCAGCGCTTCGGCGGTTTTAAATAAAATGCCCTTTTTAGCACCTATTCCGTTACCCACCATTATTGCAACGGGGGTTGCAAGGCCCAAAGCACATGGACAGCTTATAACCAGCACCGATATTCCCCTAGCCAAAGCAAAGCCAAAGGTCTGCCCAACAAGTAGCCAAATTATGGTTGTAATAATTGCTATTATAATGACTGTAGGTACAAATATACCTGAAACGGTATCGGCAATTTTGGCAATGGGTGCCTTGGTTGCGGCCGCCTGCTCAACAAGCTTTATGATATTTGCAAGGGTTGTATCACTACCGACTGCAACCGCTTCACACCGCAAATATCCGTTGGTGTTAACGGTAGCGGCCGAAACATTGTCGTGGACCGATTTTGTAACAGGCAGGCTTTCGCCCGTAAGACTTGCCTCATTTACAGCGCTGACACCTTCTAATACAACGCCATCAACCGGTATACTTTCACCCGGTTTTACTACAAATATATCACCTTTTTTAACCTGTTCGGCAGGTATAATATGCTCAACCCCATCCTTAATAACGGTAGCAGTGGTTGGGGTTAATTTCATAAGACCCTTAAGGGCATTGGTGGTTTTGCCTTTTGACACAGACTCTAACAATTTGCCAAGTGTAATAAGGGTTAATATCATAGCGGCAGATTCAAAATAAAATTCATGCATAAGCTCTGCACTGTTTGAGCCACTACCCAAAATCATTTTAAAAAGCGCATATACACTATAAACAAATGCGGCGGTGGAGCCCATTGCAATAAGGGTATCCATATTTGGGGATTTATTGATAACCCCCTTAAAGCCGTTTATAAAAAATCTTTGGTTAATAACCATAATTATGCCTGCAAGCAACAACTGAATAAGTCCGTTTGCAATGTGATTATTTGCTATAACCTGCGGCAAGGGCCAACCCCACATCATATGACCCATTGAAATATACATAAGTGCCAGCAAAAAAACTAAAGATGCTATAAGTCGTTTAAGTAAAGTGGGTGTTTCTTTATTTATAAATGCATCTTCTTTTTGAGTCTTACTATCTTCACCCTTTAGGGTGGCGCCATACCCTGCGGCAATAACTGCGTTAATAATTAGGGTATCATCGGCACTTCCCTCAACGCCCATTGAGTTGGTAAGCAAACTAACCGAGCATTTTTCAACACCCGGTACAGCCTTTACCGCCTTTTCAACCCTGGCACTGCAGGCCGCACAGCTCATACCTGTAACATTAAACTGTTTCATAAACTAGCCTCATTTCAAAAGCTTTTTAAGTGTGTCAACAAGCTCATCAACCTTATCGGTACTGCCCGCCTTTAAATCGGTGGCAACGCAGGTTTTTATGTGTTGAGAAAGCAATTCACGGTTAAATGCATTAAGTGCCGCATTTACCGCCTGCGCCTGAACTAAAATATCGGTACAGTAGGCACTATTTTCAACCATCCCCTTTATGCCGCGTATTTGACCCTCAATACGGTTAAGACGGTTAATAAGTGCGGTGTATTCAGCATTTGAGCGATTTTTTGTGCGTTCACAACACGCAAGATTATCATTCATAAAATCTTCACCTTAAAACAAAATATACCCCCTAGGGGTATATTTATTATACCTACCTTGGGGGTATATGTCAAGTTAAATAGATTATTTATTTTTGGCTAATTTATTCCAAAACTTAAAGGTCATGGGCCATAAAACGCCTGCAACCACAGCTATAAGAAAATACCTTACACCGCCCGCAATAAATTCATTACCTATTAAAGCAATAAGGGGTGCTTTTAATAAAGATTTAACCACAATAATAGGAATTAAGCCAACAATAAGCTTAAGTATTTGTACCCACCATACCGCTTTAGTTTCAAAGTTAAGGTATTTTTGGTCAAGCTCAAAAGAAAGCCAAAGCCCCAAAATAACACCAAGCATTTTATAGGCAGTTTCGGTGCCGTGGGTCAGATTGCTAATATCAACATTGGCGGGGAATTTATAAAGATTAACCCAAATTAAAAATCCTGCTGCAAAAAGGGTCATTAAAGCAAACACAATTCGCATAGTTTTAAGCAGGTTTTTAGCCCTTTTAATAAGTGGATAAAGTACAAATATAAAAATAAGTGCCAAAACTGTGGAAACACCCACATCAAGCGGTGTGTGAACACCTAAATAAAGCCTTGAAAAGGGCACTAATATACATAATGCCACCGATATTACGCGAATAATTTTATTCTTATTCCAAACCGCAATACCACCAAAAATACCAACCGATGTCTGTGTATGACCACTTGGAAAGGAATAGCCTGTTGCCTGTTCGCGTGCGGCCTCAACAATAGTAAAATTGGGGTCCTGCACCCAGGGGCGCGGTATACGGAATAATAGCTTTAAAAACTGGTTAAGAATTGTACCAATAAGGCCTACCGATAGCAAATAATAACCCTGCTTTTTTGAAATGCACCAGTAAAAAACAAGACCTATAACTATAAAAAAGGTTTCCTCACCAAACATGGTTATAAATGAGAAAAAAGTATCTAAAACGGGGTTTCTAAAATTTGAAAGCCAAACCAAAAAGTCCATTAACAGTCTCCCTTAACATTTTTAAGCTTAATTTCATTACCGCCAAGGCAAAAATAAACAAAGCAAAAATTCACATAGCCTGCTACTACTGCTTTAACAACATCCACTAATATATTCTTTAAAAAGAAGTTTACATAACCCTGTGAAGCCCACTGCACAGCGTTTAAAAAATCACTGAAAATGCCCGTAAAACAGCCTACAACCGCAAGTATTGCAACCACCATAACAAATTTATTAGTTTTAAACGGACCTTTAATAGCCCTAATAGCAATCGCTGCTTTTAAAAAAGGAACTGCGTAAATAAATAACAGCATAAAAATAGCAAATACTGTGTGAAGTACAGGATTTGGATACTTTTCAATATACTGTAAAGCAGGTATTTGGATAACACAAGCAACAAAAACTCCAATTAAATTATTGATAATTATAAAAAAAGCATACGCACCTAAAACGATTTTCTTGAATTTTTGATTATTACTCAAAAAACAAACACAGCAAAATAAAAGCACTGTTAAAAATACAGCAATAAAACTACTAATGTTAAAAATTATACTTAAAAATTGTACAGAATCAGAAAAAATATTATTATAATTCGTTTCAACTTGTGAATAATTAATTATTTTAAATACCAAATCAATAATAAATTGATATAAAAAAACTGCTGCAGGAATAATCAAAAATGCTAAACTTTTAAGAGCCAACTCTTTATTTTTAAATTTTTCTATCATAAAGAGAACCCCCCCTATAAATATTTACATAAAAATTATAATACCTATACCATATTTTGTCAATAAAAAAGCCCCTGCTGGAAAGAACCAACAGGGGCAAATTTATGTTTTAAAAAGTATGATTTAACAATTAGTTTCTGTTGTTAATCATATCAAAAAGTTCGGTATAAACTACATCATCCTCGGAGGTGGTTTTGTCAGCGGTGGACATAATCTCCTCCAAAGCGCCTGCGGCACCGGATTTGTCCTTCTTTTCGCCAAGGCCGGTAGCAATAACGGTAATGCGCATAGCATCTTCAAGGGTTTCGTCAAGCTGAACACCCCAAATAACATTTGCGTCGGGGTTAGCCATATTAGATACGATGCTGGATGCCTGAGTAACCTCTTCAAGACCGATGTCAACAGAAGCGGTGATGTTAATAATAACACCGGTAGCGTTATCCATTGAAGTCTCAATAAGGGCGCTCTTAACAGCGGCACTGGCAGCCTGCTCAGCCTTATCACGGCCGGTAGCAGTAGCAACACCCATGTGAGCCTGACCGGAATCGCTCATAATTGCCTTTACATCTGCAAAGTCAAGGTTGATGAGTGAAGTAACGTTAACAAGCTCAGAAATGCTTTGAACACCCTGACGAAGAACATCATCAGCAATTTCAAATGCATTTTTAAGGGTAATTTTCTGTTCAGAAACAAACTGTAAACGCTCATTAGGAATAACGATTAAGCTATCAACACACTCGCTAAGAGCTGCGATGCCTTCGTCAGCCTGAGACATTCTTCTTTTACCTTCAAAAGCGAAGGGCTTGGTAACAATACCAACGGTAAGTATACCCATTTCTTTAGCAAGCTGAGCAACAACAGGAGCTGCACCGGTACCGGTACCGCCACCCATACCTGCGGTAATAAATACCATATCTGCTTCACGAATGGCTGCGGTGATTTCATCGCGTGATTCTTCAGCAGCTGCACGGCCGCGTTCGGGGTCTGCGCCTGCGCCCTGACCCTTGGTTGCGCGCTCACCAATTTGGATTTTTTGATTTGCTTTAGAAAGGTATAATGCTGCGCGGTCGGTGTTAACTGCAACAAATTCAACACCCTTTACGCCAGCGTCAACCATACGGTTGATAGCGTTACCGCCGCCGCCGCCTACACCTACAACTTTAATGGAAACAACATCCTCTACTAATTCATTAGATACATCAAATGGCACTTTTATCATCCTTCCAATTTACGCGTTAAAAACGCTGTTTTATTAACATAAATACACATATAAAATAATAACATATAAGTTATTAAATTTCAACACTTTTATTTGTTTTTTTAAAAATTTTTTGAATAATTTTTATTTTTTTACTCTCGGGTTAAGATTCCTGTGGGTTTTTGGGGTGAATAATCAGACAAATCTATGGTACCTACCCTATCTTTTTCGGTTTGTTTTATCATACCGCTTAGGTGATTTATCTTGGCATCAAGGTATGCGGTAGAGCCGATTTTTACATTAAACCTACCCTCAACCCTTAAAACAATATCAACCTTTTGTTCCACATTAACCATATTAACCTTAATTTTTTTATTATTTAAAGCGTTTATAACACTTAAAAACAGTTGCTTTTTCTCTTGGTCTTCAAAGGTCACAATACTGCCCGCTTTAGTGTTTTTTACGGTTGCACCTAAAACAGTAACTGTATCCTCAGGCTGGGTAGAAAGTATTTCTAAAACCTTATCATTAGCATCGCAAAGCAAAAATTTATTGCCACTTTTATAACAGTAATTCGGCTTTGCCTTTTTAACATTTATCACAATGTTGCCTGAAATATTTCGGCTAATATCGGCCGAGCCTATATAGGGCAAGGTTTTACAAATATCTTCTTCAGCATTTATTCCGCTGACAAAGGTATTTTTGCCTTTTAAAATGCCCGATGCCTTAATAATTTGCTCGGCAGTATAGGGTGAGTCACCCTTAACTGTAATGTTTTTTACGGGGAAAAATATGGTTAAAGAAAGCACACAAAGGGTTATGATGGCGACAATTATCAGCAAAACTAAAAATCTCTTAGCCGACTTTTGGCGCTGCCTTTTTTTAGATGCCTTGCGCTTTGCCGCAATTTCTTTTCTTCTTTGCTCTAAAGCGTCATCATAATCTGGCATAAACTTTAACACCTCTTTATATCTGCCCCTAAAAGGGCAAGATTTTCAATTAAACCTTCATAGCCACGGTCAATGTGGCTTATTTTACCTATTTCGCTTGTTCCGTTTGCGGCAAGTGCCGCAACAACCAGGGCGGCGCCACCACGCAAATCGGTACACTGAACTGTGGCACCCGAAAGGCTTTTAACTCCTTCAACCACGGCTACCCTGCCGTTGGTATAAATTTTAGCACCAAAGCGCTTTAATTCATCCACAACCTTATAACGATTTTCAAATATGTTTTCAACAAACATAGTGGAGCCGTCTGCAAGGGTAAACATAGCCATTAAAGGCGACCCTGCATCGGTTGGAAATCCGGGATAAGGCAGGGTGCGTATTACAGGCACCCTTTTGGGTCTTGCGGTAGCAGTTAAAACTATACTTTTACCGCTTACATTTATTTCACACCCCGACTGCTTTAAAACGGTAAGCACAGGTGCCAGGTGTGCGGGAATAACATTTAAAAGTTCAATTTTGCCGCCCGTAGCGGCAACTGCGGCCAAATATGTTGCCGCCTCAATTCTATCAGGAATAACGGTATGTGTAGCACCGGAAAGTGAGCCTACACCATTTATGATAACTGTATCGGAGCCAGCGCCATGAATATTGGCGCCTGCACTGTTTAAAAAGTCTGCTAAATCACTAATTTCGGGTTCTTTTGCGGCGCCGTTAATACGGGTTACACCCTTTGCCGTAACTGCCGCCAAAATAATATTTTCGGTAGCACCTACACTTGGAAAGGAAAGGTTAATATCTGCACCTGTATAGCCGTTTGGACAGCTGCAGTTTAGCACACCACCGCCCTCATCAATAGTAAGACCCAGTTCGTTAAGGGCTGAAAGATGCAGGTCAATTGGTCTTGGCCCAAGCTCACACCCGCCGGGGCTGGAAAGCACTGCCCTACCCATACGGGCAGAAATTGCGCCAAGAAAAAATATTGATGAGCGCATTTCACGCATAAGCTCATCAGGAATATCAAAGGCCGTAATTTCCCTTGAATCAACCGTTACTGTATGACCTTCACAGCTGACAGTAGCACCTAAATGCCGTAAAATTTTTATTGCCGCCGTAGCATCAGACAGGGCGGGACAATTATGTATTACGCTTATTCCCTTAATTAAAACCGTGCCTGCCAAAATTGGCAAAACACTGTTTTTTGCCCCTTGCAACCTTACGCTTCCTTTTAATTTTTTTGCTCCGTTTATGGTAATTAAAGACATACCTTTTATCACCCTTCATAGAAAAACATTTATATTTTATTCTATGCGTTGGGTGAATTTTGGTGTTTTTTAGTCTTAAGCGGTAGTGTAAAGGCGCATTACTTCATCATAAATGCGTTTGCTTGCATCGGGTATTGCGTTTGAACGGGCAGCACTGCCCATTTTTTCTAATTTAGTATTATTGTGAATAAGGTTTGTAACCTCATTAATAAGTTTTTCGCCTGAAAGGTCTTTTTCTTCAATAACCTCTGCAGCACCAATTCTTTTAAGTGACATTGCGTTATGGTACTGATGATTTTCCGCAACATAGGGTGACGGAATAAGTATTGCAGGCTTACCGCAAACCGAAAGCTCGCTAAGGGTTATTGCGCCTGCTCTGGCAATTATCAAATCGGCCGCAACGGTGCACTGACCCATATTATCAATATAATCTTTAATAATAAGGTTTTTAGCATTAAGGTCCACGCCCTTGGCTTTAAGCTCGGCAATAAAATCATTATAGCCGCCTTTTCCTGTGGCGTGCATAAAAATGATGTCGTTATCCTGCCATTTTTCTACAATAAGCTGGGCAACGGCCTTATTTATGGGTGCTGCACCCAAGCTACCGCCCGAGGATAACAAAACAGGTTTATCATCAAGTCCAAGGTCTTTTCTGGTAGTCGCCTTACTAAGGGTAGAAAACTCCTCCCTGACGGGGTTGCCTGTAATTACGGGTGGCTTATCAAGCTTTAAGCGACTTTTGGCCTCCACCATTGCAAGCATAACGGTATCAACCAAAGATATAAGCATTTTAGTGGTAACACCGGGGTATGCATTTTGCTCATGAATGGCAGTTTTTATACCAAGCTTTGCGGCTTGACGCAAAACAGGACCACTTACATAACCGCCTGTGCCCACAACAACATCGGGTTTTAAGGTTTTAAGCAGTTTTTCTTCAGAAACTGGATTATATGGTTGTTTCGGAAGGCGTCAAAAGCAAAGGCGAACTGGAGCTGATCGAAAGCT
>JAFNZJ010000052.1 GCA_017382915.1 Clostridia bacterium
AAATATTGCCGCCCTTTTCAACATAATCTGCAATGATTTCGGCCGTTTTATCATACATACAGGCGGCTTCGGGGAAGATTACCGCACTGTAACTGAAAATATCACCGTTTAGGATATTATCCTCATCAATAATATCAAACTGAATGTGATTTCTTACCAGCATATCAAATACCGATGAAATGGCTACATAGTGGTCGCCGCGGTCGGTATAGGGTGAACGCTTAGCCTCAACAAAGTCGCTGTTGCCAACACTGGATGCATAGTTGTTAGCGGTGTTTTGTGACCAAACAAGGGCTACCCTTGCACATACCTTTGACGCATCAAAAATGTCCTTGTTAGAAAGCACAAACTCGTTCATTTTTTTGGCGGTTAAAACCGATTCGGTTTTATAGGCATCCCTTGCGGGGAAGTGGAAGCCGTACCAAACATTGGCGCCGTTTGCATAGCTTTGTGCGTAGGACAGCACCGTTTCGCCGGGGGCGTGTATGTAGTGTGCTATACCCGAATGGTTGCCGTTTACAAAGTCAACAATTGGTTTATCACCCTTTAGGGTATCACCAACTATGCCCTCTAAATGCTTCATACGTGAACTTATATGCCAAAGACCCATAGGTCCCATTTCAATGGCGTGGAAGCCGCCTTCAGAGCCAACGATATCTACGTAATTGTATAGTCGGCGGGTATTGGTACCTGTAAGGTCGGCGCGGAGTGCCGATGCGTTGCAGTAAAAAGCAACCTCAGGGTTGATTGCCTTAACGGCCTCATAACCCTCCTTCATGTGCTCGGTGCAGGTGATAAGTTTCATCTCCTGCAGTTCATAGCGGGTGGCCTCATCCATATCGTGGCCAAAGCGCTCTTTAAAATCGGCGCGGCAAACGGGACAGTAGCAGTCACGCATTGCGGGGCCGTCTAAGAATATACCGTCTACGCCAAGCTCGGCAAGGTTTTTCATTTCCTTAATGAAGTTTTTATGAAAACCGCCCTTGGTATTTACACAGGTGGCGCCATAAAGGTCATAAAGATTAAAAACACTGCCGTCCTTTTTAATCTGTTGCCAATCGGGGTGCTCAGCAACGACATCGTGATTAAGTGCGTGGGTATTGAAGTAAACAATCTCTCTAACGCCGTTTTTGTGGGCTATATCTAAATACTTTTTAAGGTTTTCGCGGTCGCGCTCATTATCAAAGGCGCATATCCAACTTTCTTTATCACCCCAAAGGTGTAAAAGCTGTTCGGTATTAAAGCCGTATTTTGAAACATAATTATCCATTGCCCAAAAGCTGTCATCATGTGTACACTGAATTGCGCTTATGGTTAGCGGCTGCTGTTGCCACCAATGTTTTTTTGCCATAATTTTAGTCCCCTTTGCGAGAGATGTTTGCAGTATTTATATAATATAATAAACACATACTCTTATTATCCTATTTATTGATTTAAAATCAATGCCCTGTGTTGTCGAAAATTAGCACTGTGTTGATATTTGCGCCTGTCAAACCCTTTAAAATAGCCAAATTCAATAAAAAAGCACCCTTAAACAAAAGGGTGCTTTTTGCAATATTTTTGTTTGATTTTTGCAATGGTTTGCATAAAAACCACGATTTTAAATGCCTAAAACGGTTTTTGCGTTTTCTCTTACAATTTTTATGTAATTTTGGGGGCTTAAATATTTATTATTTAATTATTTTTGTAAAAAACCTAACCCCTTATTATTTTGCGGTAGCGACTGGGTGAACAGCCGTAATCCTGCTTATAACAGCGGCAAAAATAGTTTGCACTTTCAAATCCGCAAAGCTCGGCAATTTGGGTTATGCTTTTATCGGTTGATGCTATAAGCGCCTTTGAAACATTCATACGGTAGTCCCTTAAATATTCCATGCTGGTTTTACCGGTTACCGATTTAAAAACTCTGCAAAAATAGTGCTTACTTACCTGGCAAAGGTCAGAAAGCTGCTCAACCGTAATGTTTTCGGCATAATTGTCCCTTATTTGGCGAAGTGCAGGCTCAATAAGCTTATAGGACCTGAAGGCTTCACTTCTAAGCAGAGCGGCATCACTGTTTTTTAGTCCCTTGCGAAGTAGTATTGCAAAAAATTCCATTAAAAGTCCCTTTATTGCAACGCGGTAGGCTGTGCCTTTTTCATCCTGCTCTTTAGCGACGCGGCGCAGTATGCGTGAAAGGCGGGCATCGTTTTTAAAAAGAGTTTCAAATGCCTTATTTTTTACCAAAAGCAGATTTCTTAAATCTAAATCGGTGCTGTCGCCAAAATAGTCAAGCGGTACCATAATAAGGTGGTATTTGCCCTTGTTTTCATCTGCACCGGGGTCAACTGTTGCGTGGAATTCATAGGGATTAACCACCAAAACATCCCCCGCCGATGCCGTTACCGTTTGGGCGCCTACCATCAGTACCGAGCTACCCTCATAAAAGCATTTAATTTCAATTTCCTCATGCAGAGCTTTACGCTCCACCTCAACATTATTTAAACTTGAAACGCGGTTGGTGTTTATTCTAAGTTCACTACCCATCGGGGCACCCCCAAAAGCCTTTGGTTTTTATTTAATTATAGCACTGTGTTGACCTGTTTGCAATATAAAACATTTATTTTTTGGGTAAAATTTGCAGTTTTTTAAGTAAATCTTTGCAGGGTAAACTGATAGTTGTGTTTTGTTTTTCTCTCCTTCCACCGCCGTTCGGCGGTCCCCGCCTGACGGGCGCCTGTCCCCTTTGTCGCAAGCGACATTTCCCCGCACTGCGGGGAATCATCCCTCGTCAGAGGGAGGCCGTAATATGGGCTTCCCCCCAAGGGGAAGCTGTTGAGCGTAGCGAGACTGATGAGGTGTAGCCGCAAAAGCGGCGTTATAATTATATCTTAATGAATTTTCCACCTCATCCGTCAACCTTCGGTTGCCACCTTCTCCTCAAGGGGAAGGCTTCTTTAAGGTACAGTCTGACAAGATGAAGGCTTTTGCGGTGTGCAAGTTGATAAGTTTATAGTTTATAACAAAAAAGCCGCGGTAACGCTGACGCGTACCGCGGCTTTTTAAACAACTTATTTAAGGTTTGCCTTAAGGGTGTTGAGCTGGTTAACAAGTTCTTCAGGTAATCTGTCGCCGAACTTTTTATAATGCTCTTCAATTTCGGCAGCCTCTTTTTGCCAGGTTTCTTTATCAACCTCAAGAATTGATTTTAAGGTATCAATGTCAAAGTCAAGGTCGGTAAGGTCAATATCCTCAGCCTTGGGTACAAAGCCGATAGGAGTCTCAACTGCATCAACCTTGCCTTCGCAGCGGTCAATAATCCAGTTGATAACACGCATATTGTCACCAAAGCCGGGCCAGATGAAGTGACCTTCATCATCAAGGCGGAACCAGTTAACATTAAAGATTTTGGGGGCTTTATCGCCAAGCTTTTTGCCCATCTCTAACCAGTGACGGAAGTAGTCGCCCATATGGTAGCCACAGAAGGGAAGCATTGCCATGGGGTCACGGCGAACAACGCCAACTGCACCCGATGCGGCAGCGGTGGTTTCAGAAGCCATTGCAGAGCCTACAAACACGCCGTTTTCCCAGTTCTTTGACTGATATACGAGGGGTGCGGTCTTTGCGCGGCGACCACCAAAGATGATTGCCGAAATCGGAACACCGCTTTGGCTTTCAAATTCAGAAGAAATGCAGGGGCAGTTTTTAGCAGGCGCGGTAAAGCGGCTGTTGGGATGTGCGCCCTTTTCGTCTGAGGTTTTGCCGTTCCAGGGGTTGCCCTTCCACTCAATAGCGTTTTCAGGGGGATTTTTATCCAAGCCTTCCCACCATACGGTGTTGTTATCAAGGTTGTGTGCAACGTTGGTAAATATGGTACCCTTTTTGGTTGAAGCAAGGGCGTTGTAGTTTGACTTTTCGTTGGTACCGGGGGCAACACCGAAGAAGCCGTTTTCAGGGTTGATGGCCCAAAGTCTGCCATCTTCACCGATTCGCATCCAAGAAATATCATCGCCAACGGTCCAAACCTTGTAGCCCTTATCACGCAGATATTTTGGGGGAATCATCATAGCAAGGTTGGTTTTACCGCAAGCAGAGGGGAATGCGGCGGCTACATACTTAACCTCACCCTTGGGATTTTCAATACCAAGAATAAGCATATGCTCGGCCATCCAGCCTTCCTTCCAGCCCTGGTAAGAAGCTATACGAAGTGCAAAGCACTTTTTACCTAACAATACGTTACCGCCGTAACCGGAGTTAACAGAAATAATGGTGTTATCTTCAGGGAACTGGCAGATATAACGCTTTTCTTCATCAATGTCGCATCTGCTGTGAAGACCGCGTACCCAGTCGTTGCTGTCGCCAAGGGCATCCCAAACGGCATTGCCAACACGGGTCATAATAACCATATTGAGTACAACATAGATTGAGTCGGTAATCTCAACACCGATTTTAGCTAAAGGTGAACCGATTGGACCCATTGAGAATGGAATTACATACATGGTGCGACCCTTATAGCTGTCTTTAGCAATGCCATAAAGCATTTCATAAGCCTCTTTGGGGTCCATCCAGTTATTGGTGGGACCTGCGTTTTCCTTTTCGCGTGAGCAGATAAAGGTCCTACCCTCAACACGGGCAACATCGTTTACCTTTGTCCTATGAAGGTAGCAGTCGGGTAAAAGCTCTTCATTAAGCTTTTCAAGCTCGCCTGTGGCAACCGCCTCAGCACGAAGGCTTTCAATTTGTTCTTCACTGCCGTCAATGAAAACAACCTCATCAGGGTTAACAAGGGCTTTCATTTCTTCAAGCCAGGCAAGAACGGTTTTGTTTGTTGTCATAAATAACACTCCTTATGAGTTCTATTTTTCTGCACTATACATTATATATTATCTTTTCCTTAAAATCAAGCAAAAATAACACACTTTGAAAAAAATTTAACAAACACATAACATTTTTTGAACAGTGGGGGGAAGTTTTTTAATAATTATTATAAAATCGTTTGCGGAGCCGGATAAAAAAGGAAGTGATTATATGCAAAACAGCCCGCCAAACGGCAAAAAGTCAAAGGGTGTGCTTACCCCAAAAAGGCGCACCAAAAATCTGTTGCTTGCCACCGACAGTGCGATAGCCCGCCTTGAAGAAATGTCCCGTCCCGGCGGTGATATTGAAAATATGGATATTAAGGACCTTAAAAGCCTTATATCATCCATTAAGGATTTAGCAGGTGTAGCGCTGGAGCTAAACGGCGAAAAATCTGCAGGCGGTGTTGTAGTTTTGCCGGAGGTAACCACAAATGACTAATCCCATTTGGACACCCCAAAAAAAGCAGGCCGAATTTTTAATGCGGAATGAGTATGAATGCCTTTACGGCGGTGCCGCAGGCGGCGGTAAAAGTGATGCTTTGCTGGTGGAGGCGCTGCGTCAGGTGGATATTCCACACTATACAGCCCTTATTTTACGCAAAACTCTGCCACAGCTTAGTGAGCTTATTAACCGCAGCCGCGAAATTTATTCAGCCGCCTTTCCCACGGCGGTCTATAACAGCAGTGAGCATTGCTGGCGATTTTCATCGGGGGCTAAAATTTACTTTGGCAGTATGCAGTACACCAAGGACCGCCTTAACTACCAAGGTAAGCAGTATGATTTTATAGCCTTTGATGAGCTTACCCACTTTAGTTGGGATGAGTACAGTTATATGTTTTCACGCAATAGACCGTCGGGGGCAGGCACAAGGGTGTATATGCGTGCCACCACCAACCCCGGTGGAGTAGGTCACGGCTGGGTTAAGGAGCGGTTTATAACCCCCGCTCCGCCAATGACCCCTATTACGGAGGAATATTCGGTTGCTACCCCCGAGGGCAAAACTCTGAAGCTTAAAAGGGACAGAATTTTTGTGCCCTCCACCGTTTTTGACAATAAAATTTTGTTAAACAATAACCCCGAATATTTGGCCGCCCTTGCAATGCTGCCCGAATCAGAAAAAAGCGCCCTGCTTTACGGCAACTGGGACAGCTTTGACGGTCAGGTCTTTAGTGAGTGGCGCAACGACCCCGCCCACTATGATGATATGCGCTTTACCCATGTGGTAAATCCCTTTAAAATTCCTGCATCCTGGCAAATATACCGCGGCTTTGACTTTGGTTACACCAGACCCTTCAGCGTTGGTTGGTATGCGGCAGACAGTGACGGACGGCTCTACCGCATACGCGAATTTTACGGCTGCACCGGCAGGCCGAATGAAGGTCTTTGCTTTGAGCCCTCTCTAATCGCCCAAAAAATCAAAGAAATTGAAAACGACGATATAAACTTAAGGGGCAAAAGCATTATAGGTATTGCCGACCCTTCCATTTTTGATGGCTCCAGGGGGCGCTCGGTGGCGGAGGTTATGGAAAAGTCGGGTGTGTATTTTAGGGCGGGTAATAACTCGCGCCTTGCGGGCAAAATGCAGTTTCATTACCGCTTTGCCTTTAATGATGAGGGTGTTCCTATGCTTTACATCTTTAACACCTGCAAAAATTTTATTCGTACCATACCATCCCTTTGCTACGACACCGCAAATGTTGAGGACATTAACACCGCCGCCGAGGACCACATATACGATGAGTGCCGTTATGTGCTTATGCATATTCCAATTAAGGCCAGAGCGCATCATACCCCGCCAAGAAAAAGCACTTTTTCTCCGCTTGAAAGCGACAGTCGTAATGTTAAATTTTACAGAATTTAATGAAAGGATTTTTTAAAGGCATGAAAAGAAATTCTACACCCCCCGCAGTGGGCATACCCGAAATAAAAAAAGCCTATAAGCTTTTGCTGAGTTATAAAGAGGGTAAGCGCTCATTAGATAAGCGCATAACCGAAAATGAAGAGTGGTATAAGCTGCGCTGTGCAGGGTATAAATCCGATGAGGATGAAATTAAACAAAGCTCGGCCTGGCTTTTTAATTCAATTATAAATAAACACGCCGATGCCATGGACAGCTACCCCGAACCAAATGTTTTGCCCCGTGAAAAGGGTGATGAGGCTGAGGCAAAGCTGTTTTCAAGCATTTTACCGGTCATTTTAGAGCAACGCGGTTTTGAGCAGACCTATTCTGATGTTTGGTGGTACAAGCTTAAAACAGGCACAGGTGTTTACGGTGTTTTTTGGAACAATGAGCTTGAGGGCGGACTTGGCGATATTGACATTTTAAAGCTGGATATTTTAAACCTGTTTTGGGAGCCGGGGATAAGATGTATTGAGCAGTCGCCCAACCTTTTTTATGTTTCTGCGGTGGATAAGGACACCCTGCTTAATGCCTATCCATCAGCCGCCGATGACATTAAAAAAAGTGAAATTAAGCTTGAAGCCTACCGCCTTGATGACGGCAACTTTGATGAAAGCAAAATCCCCGTAATTGACTGGTACTATAAAAAGAAGGTGGGTGGCAAAACCCTGCTTCATTACTGCAAATTTGCGGGCGAAGCACTGCTTTTTGCCAGTGAAAATGAACCCGCTTTTAGCGGTCGCGGCTTTTATGACCACGGTCAGTACCCCATAGTTTTTGACACCCTTTTTGTTACCGAAAATTCCCCTGCGGGCTTTGGTTATATTGATGTTATGAAGGGTTGTCAGCGCTCCATTGACCGACTTAACACCGCCATTGAGCGCAATGCCATTATGGGTGAAACTCCACGCTGGTTTATAAGCGACAGCGCAGGAATAAATGAGGAGGAATATGCCGACTGGTCCCGCCCGTTTATTCACACCACAGGCCGCATTGATGACCAGACCTTAAAGCAGGTTTCGGTGGAAAATGTTTCTTCAAACGCTTTATCTCTGCTTGAATTTAAGGTGGATGAGCTTAAAGAAACATCAGGCAACCGCGACTTCTCACAAGGCTCTACCAACTTCGGCGTTACTGCCGCATCGGCCATTATTGCCCTGCAGGAGGCGGGTAGCAAGCTTGCCCGCGATATGATTAAATCATCCTTTAGGGCATACCAAAAAATTTGTTATTTGGTTTTAGAGCTTGTGCGCCAATTCTACACCGAGCCACGCAGTTTTCGTATTGCGGGTGAGCGCGGCAGCTTTGAATATTTAACCTACCAAAAAGCCTTTGGCGCTGACACCGAAAATAAAGGTCAAGGCGTTTTTGATATATGTATAGTTCCTCAAAAGCAAAGCCCATACCAAAAGGCCCAGCAAAATGAGCTTGCTAAAGAGCTTTTTAGCCTTGGTATGCTAAACCCCGAGCGTAAGGATGAAGCCCTGCTTGCCATAAAGCTTATGGATTTTGACGGCAAGGATGAGCTTATGCGCCAAATCGCCGGCAACCTAAAGGAAAAGGCTTTATGACAGGCATAATAACGGCTATAATATCGGCGGCGGCATCCATTACGGTGGGGCTTATAACTCTGGTTGGTGTGATAATTCAAAACAACCGCCAAAGCCGTGATATTGAACAAAAAATTGCCGTTGCACAGGCCGTTACCGACACAAAGCTTGCCGAGCTTACGCGTGAGGTTAGGGAGCATAATCGCTTTGCCCTGCGTATGCCGGTGGTTGAGGAACAAATGCGGGTGGTTAATCACAGAATAACCGACCTTGAAAATAATATAAATTAAATAGGTGATAAATTATGAAAACAAAAATTTTAACCTGGCTTAAGGCGGCGGGTGTGCGTGCAGTTAAAACTGTGGCTGAAACCGCCTTGGCCCTTATTGGTACCAACACGGTAGGCATTACCGCAGTTGACTGGGTGGGTGTGCTTAGCGCCTGCGCCCTTTCGGGTGTTATTGCCCTTTTAACCTGCGTTAAAGGTCTGCCCGAAATTAAGGGGGCAGAATAAATTGGCAAAAAAAATATTCATTGGCGTTGGTCACGGCGGAATTGACAGCGGTGCCGTGGCAAACGGTTTTAAGGAAAAAGACCTTAACCTTGCCGTTGCCCTTAGCTGTCGTGATGAACTGCTGCGCCACGGGGTAAGCGTACTGCTTAGCCGCAGTAAGGATGAAGCCGACCCCCTAACCGAAGAAATTAAGGAATGTAATGCTTTTGGCCCCGACTATGCCGTTGATATTCACAACAATGCAGGCGGGGGCGACGGGGTGGAAATTTACCACCACTTTGGCGGCGGCAAGGGTAAAACCCTTTCGCAAAACATTATAAATGAAATTGTGGCAATAGGTCAAAATTCAAGAGGTCTTAAAACCAAAAAGAATTCCCTTGGCAGGGACTATTTTGGCTTTATAAGAAGCACAGTTTGTCCCGCCGCCATAATTGAATGTGCCTTTATTGACAATAAAAAAGACCTTACAATTATTGACACCCTTAAAGAGCAGCAAAAAATGGGTATAGCCATTGCCAAGGGTATACTAAAAACGCTTGGCATTGCCTATAAGGCAGAAAAAACCTATACCCTATCCCTTACGGGTCTTACCAAATCGGCGGCCGACAACCTTAAAACCGATTTTACCAAAAAAGGGTATGCTGTTACGGTGAAATAGTTTACAGTTTAAACCCCAAAAATTCCGCCAAAGAATCCCTTGGCGGAATTTTTTATGTACTATTATCATATAAATTATAAATAAATTTTTAAATTGTATAAAAAAGGGTTGATTTTTTCTAATAATTGGTTAAAATAGTTATTAGCACTCACCCCTATAAGAGTGCTAATATGATTTGTATAATAAATCTTTATGGAGGTTTTGATTATGACTATTAAACCCTTGGCAGACCGTGTTGTTTTAAAGCAGGTTGCCGCTGAAGAAACCACAAAAAGCGGTATTATTCTTACCGCCGCCGCTAAAGAAAAGCCCCAAATGGCTGAGGTTGTGGCAGTAGGCCCCGGCGGTATGGTTGACGGCAATGAGGTTAAAATGTATGTAAATGTTGGCGATAAGGTTATTATTGCCAAGTATGCCGGCACCGAGGTTAAGCTGGATGGTGAAGAATATTCTATTGTTCGCCAGAGCGACATTTTAGCAACTATTGAATAATTTTAAAAGAGGTAATTTATTATGGCTAAAGAAATTGTTTTTAGTGAAGATGCCAGAAAGGCCCTGCAGGCAGGTATTGACCGCCTTGCAAATGCCGTTAAGGTAACCCTTGGTCCCAAGGGTCGCAATGTGGTGCTTGATAAAAAGTTTGGCGCACCCCTTATCACCAATGACGGTGTTACCATTGCAAAGGAAATTGAGCTTGATGACCCCTTTGAAAATATGGGCGCCCAGCTTGTAAAAGAGGTTGCAACCAAAACCAACGATGCCGCAGGTGACGGTACCACCACCGCAACCGTTTTGGCACAGGCCCTTATCAATGAGGGTATGAAAAATGTTGCCGCAGGTGCCAACCCAATGGTGGTTAAAAAGGGTATTGCGCTTGCCGTTGATACCGCCGTTAAAACCATTGTTTCAAACTCTAAAAAGGTTAGCGGCAGTGAAGATATTGCCCGCGTTGCCACCGTTTCAGCAGGTGATGAGGTTATAGGCAACCTTATTGCTGAGGCTATGGATAAGGTATCGGCCGACGGCGTTATTACTGTTGAAGAATCAAAAACCGCCGAAACCTATATTGAGGTTGTTGAGGGTATGCAGTTTGACCGCGGTTATATCACCCCCTATATGGCAACCGACACCGATAAAATGGAAGCCATTATTGATGATGCTTTACTTCTTATTACCGATAAAAAGATTTCAAATATTCAAGAAATCTTACCCCTTTTAGAGCAGATTGTTCAGGCTGGTAAAAAGCTGGTTATTATTGCTGAGGATATTGAGGGTGAAGCCCTTTCAACCCTTATTGTTAACAAGCTGCGCGGCACCTTTGTTTGCGTTGGTGTTAAGGCCCCCGGCTTTGGCGACAGAAGAAAAGAAATGCTTCGTGACATTGCCATTTTAACCGGCGGTGAGGTTATTAGTGAAGAGCTTGGTTTAGAGCTTAAAGACACCACCCTTAACCAGCTTGGTCGTGCAGGTCAGGTTAAGGTTGGCAAAGAAAACACCATTATTGTTGACGGTGCAGGCGATAAGGATGAAATTTCTGCCCGCATTGCCCAAATTAAGGGTCAGATTGAAACCACCACATCTGATTTTGACCGCGAAAAGTTAGAAGAACGCCTTGCAAAGCTTTCGGGCGGTGTTGCAGTGCTTAAGGTTGGCGCCGCTACCGAAATTGAAATGAAGGATAAAAAGCTTAGAATTGAAGATGCCCTTTCGGCCACCAAGGCCGCCGTTGAGGAAGGCATTGTAGCAGGCGGCGGTGTTGCACTTGTTTCAGCATCCCCTGCCGTTAGTGAGCTTTGCGCCCAAACCACAGGTGACACAAAAACAGGTGTTGCCATTGTGCTTAAGGCCCTTGAAGCACCTATTCGCCAAATTGCCGCTAATGCCGGTTTAGAGGGCTCGGTTATTGTTGATAAAATAATATCCTCCGGCAAGGCAAACTACGGCTATGATTTTTATAACGAAGCCTATGTTGATATGCTTGAAGCAGGTATTGTTGACCCCACAAAGGTTACCCGCTCGGCACTTCAAAATGCCGCTTCGGTAGCATCAATGGTGCTTACCACCGAAAGCCTTGTTGCCGATAAAAAAGAGGATGCCGCAGCAGCAAATGCCGCAGCAGCCGCCGCGGCCGCATCTGCAGGCGGAATGTATTAAAAAGCTAAATTGACCTAACGGTCAGCTAATATGAAAAACAAAAACCGCTGATTAAGTTCAGCGGTTTTTATTTGCTTTGGTCGTTGACTTTTTATTTTGGGTTTGATATACTTTTAACATAGCCAAAGCATTTAAACTTGAATCAGATTTTGAAACACTGATTTTTCGCTGTGGCTGTGTTAAAATACTCGCAAATCCGTTAGGATTTGCTGCGTTTTGTGCCTTGCACACCAAAAAATCCGTTATTTGCAAAATTCTACGACCTTAAAGGAGCGTTTTTTAGTGCGGATTTTGGTGAAGCGAAGTTCATAAGGCTGACGCCTATGAACTTTAATGAGCCTAAAGACGCCTAAAAAACGCCATTTAAGGCTGATTCAAGTTTAAATGCTTTGGCTAACATATCTCGAAAGGGTGTATATGTAATGAAAAAACTTTTATCTTTAGTTTTAGTGTTAATTTTGGCACTATCTGTCTTCGCAGGCTGCTCTGCAGTTGATGAAAACAACAATACTGTTAACGGCGTATTTACCGAATACCTGGTAGCAGAAAAGGTTGGCGCAATTAACAGGGAAAATTTCACCACCGCAGAGGGCGGCATTTACTACAAGGGTGAAAATAACCTTTGGGGTGTTATGTCCTTTAACGGCGCTTATGATACCGGCGCAATCTTTACCGATGTTACCCCCAGGGGCAAATATTTTGAGGTTACCAAGGTTGTAGCATCAAGCGAAAATGATATTCAAAACCTTAACAAATCATACCTTATTGATGGCAAGGGCAACTTTATTGTTGGCGGCTATGCAACCTATAACCTTATGGGTGACCGCTACATAACCGTTGCAAAGGGTAGTGAACGCACCTACAATAAGGATGAAGCAGTTGTAAGCTTTACCGATAGCGGTCTTAGCTGCTATGGCTCATCTTATGATATTCTTTATAAAGGTGTTTGGGCAGTTTATGACACAGTTACTGAAAAATTTGTACCCGGCGCTACAGGTGATTATTATTCATTGATGAGCGAAAACGGCAGATATTTTTGGTATAACGATGCCCAGGACAAAATGGTTAAAATAAATGAAAAGGGTGAAGCTCTTCCCAGCGGTGCAAAGCTTTTTGATAACGGTTCATACTGTATTGAAGGCAAGGTTGGCGAAGTTTATGATGAAAACGGTAAGCTTTTATTCACCTATGACCTTACCGGCTTTACCCCCTCAAACTACAGCAACGGCTACTATGTTGCCAGCAAATATCAGGATGGCGCCAGCAAGTATGTAGTTATGGATACTACCGGCAAAATAATTTCAACCGAATTTGACAGCTACATCAATGTATACGGCGATGTGCTTCACATTGACAACAAGGTGTATAATCCCAAGGGCGAATGCATCCTTGAGGGCACCTATGAAAATGTTTACTTTGACAAAATGTTTGAGCAAAACTGGATGCTTAGAAACGAAGATTACTACACCGTAATTGATAAAAACGGCGATGTTTTCTTTAACGGTCCACAGGATGACGACCATCAGGTTTTCACCGGTGAATTTATGGCATCTAAAACCATAGATGGTGAAAAATACTACTATTCATATAAGGATAAGGACTACACCATTAAGGGCGCACACTTTGCACCTTGGATAGTTCAAACCAACAATGCAAACTCACTTTATGATTTGGTTGACACCATGACCGGCAAAAAGCTTATGGAAGGCTATAAAGAGTACGACAGCATTTCCAGAAATTCTTTAGCATACTATGTATATGCTAAGTATGACGGTGGCGCCGATGTTTATTTGGTTGTTTCGGGCGCCCAGCTGGAAGAGGTTCTTGCCAAAAAGAACAGCCTTTTTGATGAGCTTGCAGCCGCCTTTAATAAAGAAGGCATTGCAGTAACCGTAAATAAGGACACCGGCGAAATTGCCCTTGATTCATCTGTATTATTTGGTGGCGATTCTGCCGTTCTTACCGATTCAGGTAAAACCTTCCTTAACAAATTTATTAAGGTTTACACTTCGGTTGCTTTCACCGGCAAATATGAAGGCTTTATTTCAAAAACTATGGTTGAAGGTCACACCGCTCCTTTAGCCGACAGCACCTATGCCAGCGGTTTACAGCTTTCTGAAGAAAGGGCATTAAATGTTAAAAATTATTGCCTATCTTCTGACACAGGTGTAGATGTTTCAAAAATCCGCAAGAATTTAGATGATGTTGGTTATTCTAACAGCAAGCCTATATACGATGCCAGCGGTAATGTAAATCTTGCCGCCTGCCGCAGAGTTTCATTTAGATTTATTGTAAATGTAGATTTTTAATTTGAAGCTTAATCTAAAAAACAACCCCCTACCGAGCATTCGGTGGGGGGTTAAAATATAACTATAAACTTATCAACTTGTACACCGCAAAAGCCTTCTTCTTGTCAGACCGTGCCTATTGAAGCCTTCCCCTTGAGGGGAAGGTGGCAACCGAAGGTTGACGGATGAGGTGGAAAATCTTTTAAACTATATTTATAACGCCGCCTGTGGCGGCTACACCTCATCAGTCACTATGTGACAGCTTCCCCGTGGGGGGAAGCCTTATTTAAAACAACAACTACTTTTATCTCGGCACAGCCGAATTTAGCTGTGCGAAGCACAATTTAGCTACCGCGTTAGCGGTAATTTAGCAGCCTTGCACCGCAAGGCTATTTAGCTCTTATCCCCTTTTTCGTGCTTTTCAATGTTAAAGCGGGGGCGCCTTTTGCTTTCAACATAAATTTTGCCAACATACTGACCAACAAGTCCGATAGATGCAAGCTGAACGCCACCCAAAAACCAAATTGAAATAATAAGTGATGACCAACCCGGTTCGGCATTACCTGTAAAGTATGAAACAAGGGTGTAAATAAAGGCGATTAACGACAGGGCAATTATTACTATACCCAGTGTAGTTATAAGTGAAATTGGCTTAATGCTAAAGGATGTTATGCCGTCAAAGGCAAATTTAAGCATCTTTTTAAGGGGGTATTTTGACTCACCCGCAACCCTTTTTGCCCTTTCATAATAAACGGCTTCGGTTTTATAGCCAATAAGCGGCACTATACCGCGCAAAAACAAATTGCGCTCTTCATAATTTTCTAAAGCGGCAACGGCGCGGTGGCTCATAAGCCTGAAATCGGCGTGGTTATAAACCGATTTAACCCCCATTGCCGACATTACCTTATAAAAGCCCTGTGCGGTAACTCTTTTAAAGGCCGAATCACTGCTGCGGTCACTGCGTACACCGTAAACTATATCGGCACCGCTATTATATGCATCCACCATTTTTTCAATAGCATTTACATCATCCTGCAAATCGGCATCAATTGAAACGGTCATATCGCTGGTTTTATTGGCGGTTATAAGACCTGCCAAAAGTGCGTTTTGGTGCCCAACATTGCCCGACAGCTTAAGCCCCTGCACCACCGGGTTTATTTTTGCCTCGGCCTCAATTAAAGACCAGGTGTTATCCTTACTGCCATCATCAACAAAAAGTATATAACTTTTAGGGCTAACCTTTTGGCTTTTTATAAGACTGCAAAGTACATCGGTCAGACTTTTTGCCGAAAAAGGAAAGGCATCCTGCTCATTATAGCAGGGCACCACTATTGCCAAGGTATTATTTGTGCTCACAATTATCACTTCCTATTTGTAGTATACCATTTTTTGGCTTATTTTTCAACAAAAAATGAAAACCTCCCTTTGAGAGGGAGGGGTAAGTAGAAAAAAATAAACTTACATCTATCAACTTGCACACTTCTAAAGCCTTCCCCTTGAGGGGAAGGTGGCAACCGAAGGTTGACGGATGAGGTGGAAAATCTTTTAAACTATATTTATAACGCCGCATAAGGCGGCTACACCTCATCAGTTTCGCTAACGCTCAACAGCTTCCCCTCAAGGGGAAGCCCTTATTTAAAGCAGCAACTGCTTTTACCTCGGCGCAGCCGAATTTAGCTGGCTTGCAAGTCAAATATAGTTATAAACTTTTTATTATCTCTACCGCAGGCTTTTGCATTGCAAAAGCAGGCTCCCTCATCTGAAGGAGCCCGTAAACTACTATTTATAAAGTGGGAACTTTTCGCAAATTTCGGCAACGCCTGCACGGATTTTATCTGCATTTGCATCAAAATCACGAATAGCAAGGGTAATGAAATCTGCAATTTTTACCATTTCCTCGGTACCCATACCGCGGGTTGTGGCGGCGGGTGTACCAATTCTGACACCGCTGGTTACAAATGGCTTTTCGGGGTCGTTGGGGATGGCATTTTTATTGGCGGTAATAAACACCTCATCCAAGCGGTGTTCTAATTCCTTACCGGTAATGCCGGTGCCAACAAGGTCTAAAAGCATTAGGTGGTTATCGGTACCGCCCGATACCAGGTTAATGCCGTTTTCCTTAAAGCGGTTTGCCATTGCGGCGGCATTTTCTACAATGCGTTTTTGATAATTTTTAAATTCATCGGTAAGTGCCTCACCAAAGCAGACTGCCTTTGCGGCAATAACATGCTCTAACGGGCCACCCTGACTGCCGGGGAATACCGCCTTATCAATAGCGGCGGCATGCTCTGCCTTGCAAAGGATAAGACCGCCACGGGGGCCGCGCAGGGTTTTATGTGTGGTGGTGGTAACTACATCGGCATAGGGTACGGGGCTTTGGTGTAAGCCTGCTGCAACCAAGCCTGCGATGTGTGCCATATCAACCATAAACAGTGCGCCAACCTCTTTAGCAATGTCGGCAATAACATCAAACTTAATGGCGCGTGGGTAGGCAGATGCGCCCGCAACAATTAACTTGGGTTTGCACTCTTTAGCAATGCGGCGCATTTCATCATAATCAATGTAGCCGTCATCAGATACGCCATAGGGTACAAAGTTATAGTTTTTACCCGATGCATTTACGGGTGAGCCGTGTGTTAAGTGACCGCCGTGTGCAAGGTTCATACCCATAATGGTGTCGCCCACATTAACCAAGGCTTGGTAGGCCGCCATATTGGCATTGGCGCCCGAATGGGGCTGAACATTTGCGTGGTCGGCACCAAAAAGCTTTTTAGCGCGCTCACGAGCCAAATCTTCAACAATATCTACACAGTAGCAACCGCCATAATAACGCTTGCCGGGGTAGCCTTCGGCATATTTATTGGTAAGAACCGAGCCCATAGCCGCCATAACTGCAGGTGAAACAAAGTTTTCAGATGCAATAAGCTCAATATTGCGCTGCTGGCGTGCAAGCTCTTTTTGCATTGCCTCGCCAACCTCTTTATCGGCGGCGGTGACAAAGCCAATGGTATCCATTAAGTTTTCAAACATCCCTTTTTTCTCCTTAAAATAAAATATTCGTATACATTATAACGCAAATAACCTTTAAAATCAACCTAATTAGCAAATTATTTTAAAAAATTACTGTCATTATTTACAAAAGGATATAGTCGTTTTTGTGTAGAATTGTGTATGGATTTTTCGCTAAAAGTATGATAATATAAATATATATATAATTTCATTTCACGTGAGGTGTCTTTATGAAAAAAATATTAGCTTTATTTTTGGCTGTGCTTTTGGTTATTACGGCAGCCTTTTCGCCGTCTGCAGTTTCAGCCACAACATACGGTGAGGATGTTGATATTGATGTTGGTACAGGGGGCGGTAGCACCGAACCCGAAAACCCCGAAATACCCGAAGAATTCAGCTTTGCAAATGAGCCAAATGAAAAAGGTGTTTTAGGCGGTTATATTACCCAAACCTCTTCCACAGTTACCGCCGAAAGCTATGCCTTTTCAGAGTTTTTAGGCTGGTTTGATAAAAACGGTCAGCTTATTACCACCGAAAAAACCGTAAGCAAAACCGCAAACGGTTACCACGGCGCCCGTTTTGAAACTAAAAACCTTATTGCTGACGGCGGCTTTGAAAGCTTTACTACAGGTAGTAAAATATATGACCACGCCATTATAACAAAGCAGCCTTGGTCATTCCATAGCGGTGGCACAACAGGTCTTCTTACCACCTGGGGCGACCTTTATGCAGATGGCGCATATAAATTAAACGGTAACAATTCAATTAAAATGCGTCCCCCCTTCCAGATGGCTACCACAGATGTTACTCTTCAGCCCAACACCGAATATTTTATATCATTTAATTATACCTATACCATACCGCGCGATGATGTTTTCCCAACTAAGGTTAGTTACGGTATTTATTACCCCGATAGCGCAAGCAACACCATGCTGCAGCTTACAATTGATTCGGTTGGCCGCTCGGTGCCCGGCAGTGAATACGCCCCCGGCGAATGGATTCATAAAACCTTTACCTTTACCACAGGTGATACCATACCCGAAGGTACCGTTTTGGATATAGTTACAGCGCCGCTTCAAGCACTACTGAAGGCACCGCCGTTCAAAACAAAACCACACTTTATGTAGATGATATAGTGGTTATGCCAACCGACAGCAACACTGTTGATATTACCTTTAACGCTAAAAACAATATTGCAGTAGTTCCCCAAAACGGCTGCAATGAAAAGTTTGCAGTAAAAAATAAGCCCTACACATTTTCTATTGTTGCTGAGCCCGGTCTTACCCCCACCGTTACTGTGGGCGGTAACACCCTTACCCCCGACGCCGACGGCAACTACACCTTTACCCCCACCGCTAATACCGAAATTACAGTATCCTGCGGCAGTGATGATGAAGGTCGTCCCGCCTATGGCAAGGACTATTTTGGTCGCGATTTGACCAAATACAACCCCGATGTTTATTTAGAAAAGGTTTGGCAGGGTGACACAGTTTACCACGAAACCGCACTTTTCACTAAAGATAAAGATACCGTTAAGCTTCTTTACCCCGCCAGTGAGGTAATATCTCTGCGCTCATACAGCTTAAGCACAACCTTTGTTAAGGGTGTGGACTATGAAATCACCGCCGACGGCTGCATTAAGCGTTTAGAAGGCTCGCGCATTCCTGTTTACAGCGTATCCCTTACCAAGACCACCCAGCCCACAAGCAACGCATTCCCCTTAAGAACCAACCAGCAAGAATGGCTTGCCAGTATAGATGACCTTGTTTACCCCTTGCACGCAGTTGCCGTTACCTATAAACACACCAAAACCTTTGATGATGGCTATCAGCCTGCCGCTCCCGAAGTGCAAAACAAGGCACTTGACGGCGTGCTTACCAAGCTTAAAAATGGTGAGCAGGTTAACATTGTAGTATACGGTGACTCAATATCCTGCGGTTGGTGCTGCAGCGGTTTATTTAATGAAAAGATTTATAACCCCAGCAACACCGCAACTGGTTTTGCAACGGGTTACAATATGGCCGTTGCCCCCTATATGCCTACCTGGGCAAATATGGTAATCGCCTACCTTAATGAGCAGTTCCCGGGTCAGGTTAACTTTAAAAACCTGTCTCTTAGCGGTAAAGCCGCACAGTGGGGTTCACAGAACATTGCCGCCCGTTTGGCCCTTTGGACCGATGATGATGGCTACATTATTAAACCCGACCTTTTAATGGTTGGCTTTGGTGTTAATGACAGCGCCGGCGATGTTGGTTATACCCCATATAAAAGCTATATGAAGGCAATTGTTACCAACGCACGCAACTTTATAGGCAATTCCGAAATGGAGGTTCTTTACTACTCGCCCATGATGCCCAACCAGCTTACCACCACTTGGGACAGAACCGAGCTGCTTGCTTATGAGGATGCTTTAGAAGAAATTGCCGCCGCCGACCAAAACATTGGCGTTGCAAAGCTTACATCAATTTATGATGAAATTATTAAAAGCAAAGCCCCCGAAGATTACCTTAACACCTACTGGAACCACGGTAATGACTTTACAGGCAGAATGTATGCAACCACCATTTTACATGCAATGTTTGGTGACACCGAAGTATCAGCCCCTGAGCTTGAGTCAAAAACCTCCAACACCGTTACCCTTAAAAAGGTTGATGGTTATGAATATTCGTTAGACGGTATTAACTGGCAGACTTCAAATGTATTTAGCAATCTTAATTCAAGCACCACATACAACTTTGTTTGCCGCACCGCCGAAACCGATACCGCCTTTGCAGGTGTTACATCGGCCGCTCTTACCGTTACCACCGACGCACCCCCCGCATCATCTGCTGTTGCAGGTAATGTAAACGCCGACCCCGACGGACTTGTAAACATTGATGATGTTGTAGCCTTGGCACAGATTATTGCAGGCTGGCAGGGTGTACAGCACAACCCCGATGCACTTGATGTAAACGGCGATAATGATGTTACCATTGACGACGTTGTTTTACTGGCACAGTATGTTGCCGGTTGGGATGTTACCCTTAAAATGGACGCAGGTGCAGACGTTGATATTGATATGAGCGAACAAGAATAACCCAACTAAAACTAATAAAAACCGCTGATTTTTCAGCGGTTTTGTTTTATTTGGGATAATAAAGGCTTGTTTTTCATCCTTAGTCTAGCTATAAATAAGGCTTCCCCTTGAGGGGAAGCTGTTGAGCGTTAGCGAAACTGATGAGGTGTAGCCGCCAAAAGCGGCGTTACTTTTTTATTTAAATAGAAATTTCCACCTCATCCGAGTTTTGCTTTGCAAAACCCACCTTCCCCTCAAGGGGAAGGCTTCAGCAGACACCGTCTGATAGGGAGGTCGTGCTATGAGCCCCCTATGACGAGGGGGCTGGCTTGCCAACGGCAAGACTGGGGGAGAGATAACGCGACTTTATAGTTCTTGGGCTTTTTTACTTCTTGGCATATTGACAAAGCATAGTTTATCGTATTATACTTATTACATAGGCATATAATTATTATGCTTTAGTTTTTTTTGAAAGGTTTGATTTTATGGAGTATTTAATTCCCGTAGGCGTTGTTCTTTTGATTTTACTTTGTTCCCTTAGAATTGTTCCCCAAGCCACTGAATATGTTATTGAGCGACTTGGTAAATACAAAAAAACCTGGAGTGCAGGTCTGCACCTGCTTATTCCCGTTATTGATGTGGTTGCCAAAAAGGTAACCCTTAAGGAGCAGGTTATGGACTCCCCACCCCAGCCGGTTATCACTAAGGATAATGTTACCATGCGGATTGACACCGTTGTTTACTTTAAGGTTTTTGATGCCAATATGTTCACCTACGGTGCAGTTAACCCGCTTAGCGCACTTGAAAATTTAACCGCCACCACACTGCGTAACATTGTTGGTGAGTTAGAGCTGGATGATACCTTAACCTCACGCGATACCATTAACGGTAAAATGACCGAAATTTTGGATGAGGCCACCGACCAGTGGGGCATTAAGGTTAACCGCGTGGAGCTTAAAAACATTATTCCCCCTGCCGAAATTCAAAATGCAATGGAAAAGCAAATGAAGGCCGAGCGTGACCGCCGTGAAACCCTGCTGGAGGCAGAGGGTCATAAGGCTGCCGTTATTACCCGTGCCGAGGGTGATAAGCAGGCAATGATTTTAGCCGCCGAGGGTGAGCGCGATGCCCGTATTGCCCGCGCCGAAGGTGAAGCAAAGGCAATTTTCCTTGCCAAAAAGGCCGAGGCTGACGGTCTTGCCGCCCTTAAGGAGGCAGGCGCCGATGATGCCGTTTTAGAGCTTAAAAAGTATGAGGCTTTGGTACAGGTTGCCAACGGTAAGGCCGCTAAAATTATCATTCCTACCGATGCGGTGGAGGCTGTTAAAAAAAGCGTAACCTTTGCCGAAACGGCAGGTGTTGGTGACACCACCAAGGAAGCCCCAGAAGATGCAAAAGCCAAAAAGAGCGACCCTTGCTGTAAATAATTGATTTTAAGCCCTGCGGAATTTTCCGTTGGGCTTAATTTTTACTAATTTTATGCCCTTTTTCGGTTGACATTTAGCAAAATAAAGATTATAATTATCTAAATATAAAATTACATATTATATATATTAGGAGAGAGAAATATGGCATTTTATTATTCTGAACCATCACGCACCTTTAACGAGTACCTTTTGGTACCGGGTTATTCATCGTCTGAATGTGTGCCCGCAAATGTTAGCCTTAAAACCCCATTGGTAAGGTATAAAAAGGGTAAGGAGGAATGCCCGCTTACCATGAATATTCCCATGACCTCTGCCATAATGCAGTCGGTTTCGGGTGACAGGCTGGCAATTGCCCTTGCTAAAGCGGGCGGCGTTTCATTTATATATGGCTCACAGTCCATTGAGGATGAAGCCGCTATGGTGCGCCGTGTTAAAAACTTTAAGGCAGGCTTTGTTGTAAGCGATTCCAACATTGCCCCCGATGCCACCCTTAAGGATATTTTAGCCCTTAAGGAGCAAACCGGTCACTCCACCGTTGCCGTTACCGATGACGGCAGTGCAAACGGCAAGCTTCTTGGTATAGTTACAGGTCGCGATTACCGCGTAAGCCGTATGGAGCTTGATACCAAGGTTAGCGACTTTATGACCCCATTTGAAAAGCTTGTTTGGGCACCCGACGGCACAACCTTAAAAGAGGCAAACAACATTATTTGGGATAACAAACTTAACTCTCTTCCTATTCTTGATAAAGACCAAAAGCTTTGCCATATGGTTTTCCGTAAAGACTATGAATCCCATAAGGATAATCAGTTAGAGCTTTTAGATGCTAATAAGCGCTATGTGGTTGGCGCAGGTATTAACACCCGCGACTATGCCGAGCGTATTCCCGCCCTGCTTGAAGCCGGTGCAGATGTTCTTTGTATTGACTCATCTGAAGGCTTTAGTGAATGGCAAAAGCTAACCATACAGTGGGTACGCAAAAACTATGGCGACAGCGTTAAAATAGGCGCAGGTAATGTAGTTGATGCTGATGGTTTCCGCTTCCTTGCCGATTGCGGCGCCGACTTTATTAAGGTTGGTATTGGCGGCGGCTCCATCTGTATTACCCGTGAGACCAAGGGTATTGGCCGTGGTCAGGCAACCGCTTTGATTGAGGTTTGCAAGGCAAGGGATGAATATTTTAAAGAGACCGGCATTTATGTGCCTGTTGGCTCTGACGGTGGTATAGTTTATGACCATCACCTTACCTTAGCCCTTGCAATGGGTGCTGATTTTGTAATGCTTGGTCGTTACTTTGCCCGCTTTGATGAAAGCCCAACAAATAAGGTTAGCATTGGCGGTACCTATTATAAGGAATATTGGGGTGAAGGCTCCAACCGTGCAAGGAACTGGCAGCGCTACGACCTTGGCGGCGACAAAAAGTTATCCTTTGAGGAGGGTGTTGACTCCTACGTGCCATACGCAGGCAAGCTTAAGGATAATGTAGCAATTACACTTAGCAAGGTGCGTTCCACCATGTGTAACTGCGGCGCCCTTAATATTGAACAGCTTCAGCAAAAGGCAAAAATCACACTTGTTTCAGCAACAAGTATTGTTGAGGGTGGCGCCCATGATGTTATTCAAAAAGACACCACCGTTAATGTTATAAAATAATTAAAAGCCACCGTTAAGAGGCGCACTCCGTAAGGATGTGCGCCTCAGTTTTATTCGCCAAAGGCGAGTTGTATTGCTTCGCAGTGATATTCGGCTACCGCCGAGTGTTATTCGCTTCGCGAGTTTAGGGACGAATAAAATATCACTAAAACCGC
>JAFNZJ010000053.1 GCA_017382915.1 Clostridia bacterium
ATTTTTTGTCACTGCTGCACTTTATACAGTAATCTTTATAAAAGATAAGAATTTTGTATAGGATCCCCGGATCAAGTCCGAGGATGACAATGATAAAAAAAACACCCAACACAAAAGAAACCTTTGTGTTGGGTGAATGTTAGATTAGGCTAAAATAATAGTTAAAAACTATTATTCAATTTCTACAGATTTTAATTTAATGTCGATACTGTCTGTATCTGCGCCAGTCCATTCATTAGCATTGTTATAATTATAAGGAATATCTGTTAGGAAAATCAGTTGCGTTAGCGCTGTGCAAGGCGGCGACCGAAGGGAGCCGGCCACGCTGTGAGTTTGCTTGCAAACGAAAACCCGCGTTCAGCGGGTGGCAGCGGGCTGGAGCGAATGCGGAACCTGGCGCGTGGCTCAACAACACTGTTACAGCGGTAGCAGGAGCCAACATTGTGCTTCATAGGCTCCACCTTTACTAAAAAGCCAAGTTCTTCAAGCTCTTTAACAACTGCCTTGCGTGCCGTATAGCGGTCCATACCACAGAATTTTCCGCCGTTTTCGTTAATAACGGCTTCATCGGTCATAATATTTATAACCGGCAAATTATGTCTAAGACCTACCTCAAAGTCGTTGGGGTCGTGTGCAGGGGTGATTTTAACAACGCCTGTACCAAAATCCATTTCAACATATTCATCGGCAACAATAGGAATTTCACGATTCATAATAGGAAGTGTAACTGTTTTGCCGATTAAATCTTTATAACGCTCATCATTGGGGTGAACAGCTACGGCGGTATCACCCATCATTGTTTCGGGACGGGTTGTTGCCAGTTCTAAATAACCGCTACCATCGGTAATGGGATAGCGCAAATGCCAAAAGCTACCGTCCTTTTCTTCATAGGTAACCTCTGCATCGGAAATTGATGTTTTACAGTGGGGGCACCAGTTAATAATGCGCTCACCACGGTAAATAAGACCTTTTTCATAAAGTCTTACAAAAACCTCTTTAACGGCTTTTGAACAACCCTCATCCAAGGTAAAGCGCTCACGCTGCCAATCGCAGGACGAGCCAAGCTTTTTAAGCTGGGATATAATGCGACTGCCAAACTTATCACGCCATGCCCAAGCGCGCTCTAAAAAGCCTTCACGGCCAATATCCTCTTTAGTAATGCCCTCAGCCTTCATTGCTTCAACAATTTTTGCCTCAGTAGCGATGGATGCGTGGTCGGTACCCGGCATCCAAAGGGTAGAATAACCCTGCATTCTGCGAAAACGGATAAGAATATCCTGCAAGGTGTTATCCAAGGCGTGACCCATATGAAGCTGGCCGGTGATGTTTGGTGGTGGTATAACAATAGTATATGGCTTTTTATCGGGGTCGGGTTCGGCGTGGAAATAATTACCCTTTACCCAAAAGTCATATATTCTGTCTTCAACCTCAGACGGGTTGTAGGTTTTTGCAATATCTTTCACTTTAAGACCTCCAAAAGTGCTTAAATATAATATAAATGTGTTATATATGATATAACTAACTTGTCTTTTTGTCAATAATTAAAGGAAAATTAAGCAAAAATAATGCCATGCTTTACCATTAATTATTGAAGTCAAATTAAGCATAATACTACTGTCAGCTAAATAAAATTGCTTGCGTTTGTGCGGTTAAAATAGTTGAAATACAGTCACGAAAAAGTAGATAATACCAAGGCTATTTAAAATCTGAACAGTACTTCATAAATCTTAACCGAATAAGTTGCTGACCGGCGGATAGTTTTTGCTATCCGCCGATATTTATATTAGGCTAATTTGTTCTGCCTGCTCCTCTGCCGAAGGCAGACTACCTGCAGCAGGTAGGGTTTTAGTGCGGTAACGGTGCGGCTTTTTAAGTCTGCCGTCAACATAAATTTCAGTGGCAAATATTCTTTGACCCTTTTTCTGTGTCATAACGGCAACACCGTTATTATTACGGGTGGTTTTGGTAACCAAAGCACCGCTATGAAGCAACAACATACGGCCGTTGGTTGAGGTTAAAAGCACCTCTGCATCCTCTTTTAAAGCGATAATTGAGTGCAGTGTGAATTTATCAGAAAAAGCGGCAATAAGCTTTTTACGGTTGGTTTTGGTGGCATATGCCGAAAGGTCAACCTTTGAAACGCGTCCATTTTCAAACACAAATAAAAGTGTGCCCTTATAATCTCTGGTGTGGACCATAGCAATGGTGGTCTCCCCGTCCTCCATACCAAGCTTGGCAGGAATGTAATCACCAAGCAGACTGGCTTTACCGTCTGCAAAGTCGGCAGTTTTTGCCTTATAAACCTGACATTTATTGGTAAAGAACAGCAGGTCATCGGCATTGGTTGCCTCCACCTCGGTGATAAGTTCATCACCCTCTTTAAGTTTTTGCTCACCGCTCATTCTAAGAGAAAGTGGTGTTATTTTCTTAAAGTAGCCATCACGGGTAAAGAACAGGTGAACAGGTGATTCATCAACAACCACATCTTCTGCCACATCATCCTGAACGCTGTCATAAATAATGGCAGTTTTACGGGGTTTAGCATACTTTTTAATAACCTCTTCAAGCTCTTTAACCATTATGGAATTAACCTTGCGTTTACTGTTAAGGGTTTCTTCCATATCGGCAATTTCTTGTTCTAGGGTTTCAATATCCTTAAGTCTTTTAAGAATATACTCGCGGTTTAAGTGGCGCAGTTTAATTTCTGCAACATGCTCAGCCTGGGTTTCATCAATGCCAAAACCAATCATAAGGTTGGGCACAACATCCTTTTCCTCTTCGGTTTCGCGCACGATTTTAATTGCCTTATCAATATCAAGCAAAATTTTTGAAAGACCCTTAAGCAAATGAAGTTTTCTTTTTGCCTTATCCAAAGCAAAATAAACCCTGCGGCGTATACATTCAAAACGGAAGGCTATCCATTCGGTTAAAATTTCACGCACACCCATAACCTTTGGTGATGCAGCTATAAGTATATTAAAGTTGCATGAGAAGGTGTCCTGCAAGGGGGTGAGCTTGAAAAGGCGGTTCATAAGCTTATCGGGGTCGGTACCGCGTTTTAAATCAATGGCAATTTTAAGGCCCCTAAGGTCGGTTTCATCGCGGATGTCATTGATTTCGGTAATCTTTTTAGCCTTTACAAGTTCAACAACCTTTTCAATAATTGCTTCGGTAGTGGTGGTGGGCGGAATTTCGGTTATTTCAATACAGTTTGCCGATTTATCATAATTATAAACACCGCGCACCTTAAAGCCGCCGCGACCTGTTTCATAAATTTTTTCCATTGCTTCGCGGTCGTATAAAAGCTGACCGCCTATTGGAAAGTCGGGGGCTAAAAGGGTATCCATAATATTTGCCTCATCATCCTTAATAAGGGCAATGGTGGTTTTACACACCTCCTCCAAATTAAAGGGGCAAATTGAACTTGCCATACCTGCCGCAATACCCATATTTGCATTAACAAGTACGGTTGGGAAGGTTACGGGGAATAAGGTTGGCTCCTTCATAGTGGCATCATAGTTGTCAACAAAGTCAACCGTATCTTTATCAATATCAGCAAAAAGTTCAGCCGCTATAGGGGCAAGCTTGGCCTCGGTATAACGGGCGGCGGCACACTGCATATCACGGGAATAGGCTTTACCAAAGCTACCCTTTGATGCAACAAAGGGGTGAAGCAATGCGGCGTGTCCTTCAGAAAGGCGCACCATAGTGTCATAAATAGCGGCATCACCGTGGGGGTTAAGCTGCATGGTACGACCAACAATATTTGCCGATTTAATGGTACCGCCATTTAGCAAGTTCATAGTATACATAGTATAAAGAAGTTTGCGGTGTGAAGGCTTAAAACCATCAATTTCGGGGATAGCACGCGATATGATAACACTCATTGCGTAGGGCATAAAGTTAGATTTTAAGGTTTCACTAACCTGCTGCTCAACAATGGTGCCTGCACCTGCAATATATGCATTAGGCTCGGCCTTTGGGGCGGCCTCGGCTTTTTTTGATTTTCTGGGAGCCATAAAATAATACTCTCCTTAAAAATAGTGTAATAAACTTAAAGTGTTTTAGCTAATATCTGCATCTTCATAATACAGATAACCGTTTTCAGCAATATAATCTTTTCTGCCCTGCAAATTATCACCCAAAAGCAGGTCAAACATTTCGCTGGTTTGAGCGGCATCTTCAGGTAAGATTTTAACCAAACGGCGGGTTGTGGGATTCATTGTAGTAAGGTTCATCATATCGGGTTGGTTTTCACCAAGTCCCTTTGAACGCTGAAGATTATATTTTGCATCGCCTATTTTTTCTAAAATGTCTTTTTTCTCATTTTCATCATAGGCAAAATAGGTCATATCCTTAGTGTTAATTTCATAAAGCGGGGTTTCGGCTATAAACACCCTACCCTGCTCAATCAAAGTGGGCATTAAGCGGTAAATCATGGTTAAAATAAGTGTGCGGATATGGAAGCCGTCAACATCGGCATCGGTACATATTATAACCTTGCTCCAACGCAGGTTATCAATATTAAAGGTTGAAAGGTCTTTAGCCTTATTTTTAACCTCAACACCGCAACCCAATACCTTAATAAGGTCGGTTATGATTTCACTTTTAAAGATTTTATCATATTCAGCCTTAAGGCAGTTTAAGATTTTGCCCCTAACAGGCATAATGGCCTGAAAAGCGGCATCACGAGCCAGTTTACAAGAACCTAAAGCCGAATCACCCTCAACTATATACAGCTCACGCTCAGCAACATCACGGCTACGACAATCAACAAACTTTTGAACACGGTTAACCATATCATTTTTGGTTTGCATGGTGTTTTTAATGTTAAGGCGTTCACGCTCACTTCTTTCGCGGCTACGCTTATTTATAAGCACCTGCTCGGCAATTTTTTCAGCATCGGCACGATTTTCAATAAAATAAATTTCAAGCTGATGGCGGAAGAAATCAACCATAGCCTCATAAATAAATTTATTATTTATGGCCTTTTTGGTTTGGTTTTCATAAGAGGTTTGGGTTGAAAATGATGAAATAACCACTATTAAGCTTTCTTCAACATCTGAAAAGCCTATTTTGCTTTCATTTTTTTGGTACTTATTATTTTGTTTTAGGTAATTATCAATTTGGGCAACAAATGCCTGACGAACTGCCTTTTCGGGTGCGCCGCCATATTCAAGCCAGCTGGAGTTATGATAATACTCTTTCAAATGCACTTGGTTTGAAAAAGCAACGGCCGCCTTGATTTTAACCTTATAATCAGGCTTATCGGCACGGTCACGACCTACCCTTTCGGTTTGCCAAAACTGAATTGGGGTAAGGGCTTTTTCCTCAACAAGTTCTTTGGTGTAGTCTAAAATGCCGTTTTGATAGCAGAATTCATAGGTTTCAAACTTACTGCCGACCTGATTTTTAAGCACAAAGACAATACCATCATTAACAACTGCCTGACGCTTTAAAATGTCAAGGTAATAATCAACCGAAATGTTAATGTCGGTAAAAACCTCTAAATCGGGCTTCCAGCGGGTTTTGGTACCGGTATCTCTGCCGGAATATGGCTCCTTTTTAAGGCCGCCTACATTTTTACCCTTTTCAAAATGCAGGGTGTAAATGTAGCCGTCGCGCTTACTTTCAACATCCATATATTCAGATGCATACTGTGTTGAGCAAAGGCCAAGACCGTTAAGGCCAAGCGAAAACTCATAGTTTTCACCGTCGTTGGTGTTATACTTACCACCGGCGTACATTTCACAATAAAGCAATTCCCAGTTGTAGCAGTTTTCACGGGTGTTAAAATCAACAGGTATACCGCGCGCAAAGTCCTGCACCTCAATTGAGCCGTCGGTATAGGTGGTTACAATAATCTTTTTACCGTAACCCTCACGCGCTTCATCAATGGAGTTTGAAATAATTTCAAAAACCGAGTGCTGACAGCCCTCAATTCCGTCCGAGCCGAATATAACAGCAGGGCGCTTACGCACACGGTCCGCACCCTCTAACTTTTGTATACTTTCGTTATTATATTCCACTGTTTTTTTAGGCATTTATTTAATCCACCTTTATTTTAAATAAAAACAATTATACATATATAATGTACACCATATTTTGGGGTTATGTCAAGTGAATTTTGCAAAATATTGAGTATTTTGCCCTATTTTTACATTTTTTGGTATATAAACAAAAAAGCCCCCGCAACAACCAATGTTATTGCGGGGTAAAATAATAATTATTTTTCTAAAACAAGTTCTTTCATACTGTAAATTCCTGCAGGTTTTTCACTAACAAAAAGTGCCGCGTTTACAGCGCCTACTGCAAAAATCTCTTTACTTCTTGCCGAGTGTGAAAGGGTGATGATTTCATCCCTACCTGCAAAGATAACCTCATGCTCACCAACAATTGTGCCACCGCGAACTGCGTGCATACCAATTTCAGTTTTGGTTCTTTTTTGGCTTTTGCTGTGGCGGTCATATTCATAGGTCATTTTGCCGTTTAATTCATCGTTAATTTCATTGGCAAGTAAAATGGCAGTGCCGCTTGGTGCGTCAATTTTTTGGTTGTGGTGCTTTTCAATGATTTCAATGTCAAAGCCATCTAACACAGTGGCCGCCTTACGACAAAGCTCGGCCAAAAGGTTAATGCCAAGTGACATATTAAATGAGAAAAATACAGGAATTTTTTGGGCGGCATCGGTAATCTTTTTAATTTGTTCGTCCGAAAAGCCCGTTGTTGCAATTACCAATGGCAGGTTATTTTCACACGCAAAGTTAAGCAAATTATCAAGTACCGATGGGTGCGAAAAATCAATTATAACATCGGCGGGTACCTTTATATCATCAAAGCTGTTAAAAACAGGAAAAGGACCGTTTTGGGTAATATCAAGGTCAACGCCGGCTACTATTGCCGCATCATTTCTGTTATTTACAATGTCGGTAATAACTCGGCCCATTTTGCCGTTACATCCACTTAAAATTATTCTTAACATTTTTATCTTCCTTTTAAAAAAGGGAGAATAATTTTGCTTATTCCCCCAGTTTTATTTTAGATTAAGCCGTGCTTTGCAAGTTCTTCTGCTAAGGTTTCACGATTTTTTTCATTTAAAGGTGCTAAAGGCAGTCTACAATCGCCCATTTTCATACCCATAAGGTTCATTGCTTCCTTAACAGGGACGGGGTTTACATCAATGAACATATAGTCCATAAGGTCGCTGTATTTTACAGACATTTCGGTAGCGGTTTTAAAATCACCATCCAAACAGGCCTTTGTAAGGTTATGGAACTCACCAGGTAAAATGTTTGAAATAACCGAAATTACACCCTTTGCGCCAAGCGCCATCATAGGTACGGTTTGG
>JAFNZJ010000054.1 GCA_017382915.1 Clostridia bacterium
ACTGCGGGTAAGATACAACTGTAACAGGGCAAGCACTGCCACAATTAAAAAGAAAATTACGCCCTTTGCCTGACCGACACCCTCATACCCTATTCTGCCGTAAAAGGTGTTATAAATGTCCAGCGCAAGCATTGATGTTTCTCTGCCGGGGGCACCCGCCGTAAGGGCTAAATTTTGGTCAAACAGTTTAAAAGAATTGGTAAGGGTTAAAAAGGTGCATATTGTAAAGGCGGGCATTGTAAGTGGTAAAATAATGCGCCGAAGCACCTGAAAGGGTGTTGCCCCGTCAATTTTTGCGGCCTCTAAAAGCTGTGGCGAAATATTATTTATACCTGCTATATAAATTATCATCATATAACCAATCATTTGCCAGTTTGTAAGCACTACAAGTCCCCAAAAGCCATAGCTTGCATTTGCGGTAAGGTCAACCGAAAAGGGTAATAAAATTCCGTTAATTATTACCTGCCAAATATAACCAAGCACTATGCCGCCTATTAGGTTTGGCATAAAAAATACGGCGCGCAGAGTGTTGGTACCGCGCAGTCCCCTGGTCAGGGCAAGCGCCAATAAAAAGGCAAACAAATTTACCGTTATAATGGCGGTAACGGCAAATTTTACGGTAAACCATAAGGCGTTTAAAAAGCCCTCACCACCGCTAAAGGCATCAATATAGTTTTTAAAACCCACAAAGGTTGCATTGGTAACGGTGGTAAACTGCGTAAAGGACAGGTAAATACCCATTATAAAGGGTATTAAAAATGCCACCGAAAAGGCAATAAGGGTTGGCAGGGCAAAGACCGAAAAATATTTAGTTAAATTTTTATGCATAAAAACTGCCCTTTCTAAGCGCGCGGCAGCTTTGCCGCGCGCTAAAAAACATTACTTGCTTTCTTTTTTCCAGTCGTCCACCATTTCGGCTTTTACCTGTTCAAAGCTTTTTTGACCCTGTGCATAGCTTAAAAGTGATGCACCAAAGTTTTCTTTAAAGGTTTGGCTTGGAAATATGGTAAAATTCCAAGGAATGGTGGTAACATTATCACGGTTCATATAGCGGATAATCTCTTTAGCAAGGGGGTCATCGGGTACTTCATCCTCCTCAAAGGTGTTAAAGGGGGCAATAAAGTCCAGTCTGTCGGTTACAAATTCCTTACCGGTACTGCTTGAAAACAGCCAGTAAAGAAATTCCTCTGCCAGCTTTTGTTGTTCGGCAGATGCGGTTTTATTGATGCAAAGATAGTTTTCGGTGCCAATGCAAAGACCTTGGGTTTCTTCATCCTGCATACCTGTATAAATGGGTAAAAACTTAATGTTTTCCTCATCCACCTTATTGCCTGCAACTTCGTCAATCTGGCTCCACGCCCAGTTGCCGTTTTGGACCATTGCACATTTGCCAAGCGCAAATTCCGCCATTGAATCGGCAACCGATTTACTGCCAAGCAGTTTTTTGTCGGTGGTGGAATTGTTTATATAAAGGTCAAAAATATTTTTAAAATTGTTAGCATATTCAAAGGCAATGGTTTTGGTTTCATCACCTGAAAGGTTTACATTGTTTTTTTCAAATTCATAATAAAGCGGAATATTTGCAAGGTGTGTTTGCCAACGCCAGTCCTCGCCGTTTTTTAGTGATGTTGCGCCAAATACACCCTCAATACCAAGCTTTGATTTTAGCCTGGTCATATCCTCAACCACCGCCTTTAAATCGGCAAAGCTTTTAATTTCATCGGTCTGTTTTATATCGACTTTGCGGTCATTAAGGGCAAAATATTTATCCATTATTTCGGCGTTATAAATAATTCCGTACCCTTCAACCACATAGGGTATGCCGTAAACCGCATCACCTTCGGTTATGGCAAGGGTTTTGTCGGTAAGGGCTTCGTAAATGGCGGTATCCTTAATGTTTTTGCAGTAATCTTTCCAGGCGGCATAGCCCTTAGGACCGTTTATTTGAAAAATTGTAGGCGCACTGGACTTGGCCATTTCAGATTTAAGGGTCTGCTCATAGGTGCCTGATGCGGCAGTAACCACCTTAAGATTTACACCCTTTTCATCCTTATATGCCTTAGCAATTTCTTCATACACATCGGCAATTTCAGGCTTAAAGTTTAAATAGTAAATTGTTTGTTCGGCATCATTGCTGCATCCGCCAAGGCAGGCAGTACAACCAAGCAAAACAACAAGGGTCATTATTACTGAAAATATTTTTTTCATAAAAATTTCCTCCAAATAATAGTTGTGCTAATAGTTTTGCCCAAAAAAGCAAAAAAATTTCAAAAAACACTTGATTTTTAACAAAACAAAGTATATAATACAAAAGCGCCTTTGCTAGGCGAATTTTTTAATATTTTTGCAGAGATGGCTGAGCTGGTCTAAGGCGCACGACTGGAAATCGTGTATAGGCTTAAACCCTATCGAGGGTTCGAATCCCTCTCTCTGCGCCAAAACGAAAATCCTGTCGGTTATTGTCGGCAGGATTTTCGTTTTGTATTATTCACTATTCATTATTCAATATTCATCATTCATTAGACAGGATTTTCAATGAATGTTGAATGATGAAGTCGCTCGCGCTAATGAATAATGAATAATTGATTTAACCCAGTGTTTCTGCTATAATATTTAAAAAGGTCGTGATTAAATGAAAGCTTACGCACTTAAACAGCGCGCTGTTTACGGACTTATTTTTTTAGGTCTTATTATAACCGAAGTTTTAATTGCCCTTTACCTTAAAAGTGGATTTATAAGGTCCTACGGCGGGGATATTTTGGTTGTAATTTTAATATGCTGCTTTATAAGAATGTTTTTTGTAAACAAGCCTAAACTTTTGGCCCTTTGGGTGTTTTTATTTTCGGTTGCGGTTGAAGTGGCACAGTATTTTGATTTTGTTAAATTGTTAGGTCTTGAAAACAGTGAGTTTTTAAGTATACTGCTTGGCAGGTGGTATTCTTTTATTGATATACTTTGCTATTTGCTGGGCTGTATAATATTTTTTGTGGCAGAAAATTTGTTTAAAAAAATAAATAAAAAAGCCCATTAAAATTTCACCTTCACTATTGACTTTTTAATTTTTTAGGCGTATAATGTATCACATCAAAAAGCAAGAAAGGGGTACCATAATAATGAATAAGCTATATTTTTATTTTTATTACTTTGTTAAGGGCTGCCCGTTTTTTGCATTATCCAATAACTAATTATTGGGTTAAACAAATACGGTCGGTCCGCTTTCGTTTTGCTTTAAGCATAAATGATAGGCGGGCTTTTATTTTTTTAAAAATAATCTCATAGAAAGAGGTAATATAAAATGTCAATGAATTTCCACAGAAAGCTGCCAATCCCACAGGAGGTTAAAAAGGAATTTGCTTTAACCCCTAAAATGGAGCAGGTTAAGGCCGAGCGCGACGAAGCCATTAAAGCCGTTTTTGATGGCCGAAGCGATAAATTTATTCTTATAATCGGTCCTTGCTCTGCCGACCATAAGGAGCCTGTGATTGAATATATATCCAGACTGCGCAAAATCCAGGAGCAGGTTGAGGATAAAATTATTATCATTCCCAGAATTTATACCAATAAGCCCCGCACCACAGGTCAGGGCTATAAGGGTATGCTTCATCAACCCGACCCAGACGCCAAGCCCGATATGTACAAGGGCATTGTAGCTATAAGAGAGCTGCATCTTTCAGCCCTTAAGGACTATGACTTCACCTGTGCCGACGAAATGCTTTACCCCGAAAATTACCGTTATCTTTCTGATTTGCTTTCATATGTTGCAATCGGCGCCCGCTCGGTTGAAAATCAGCAGCACCGATTAACCGCAAGCGGTATCAGCGCACCGGTAGGTATGAAAAACCCCACCGGCGGTGACCTTAGTGTTATGATGAATTCGGTGACCGCCGCTCAGTCCAGCCACACCTTTATCTACCGTGGTTGGGAGGTAACCAGCACCGGCAACCCATATGCCCACGCCATTCTTCGCGGTTATGTTGACTACGCAGGCAGAAGCGTATCAAACTACCACTATGAGGACCTGTTAAGGGTTGAGGAGCTTTATGAAAAATCGGGACTTTTAAACCCTTCAGTTATAGTTGATACCAACCATAATAACTCCGGCAAGCAGTACCTTGAGCAGGTGCGTATTGCCAAGGATATTGTTCACAGTCGCGGTCAAAACCAAAACATCAAAAGCCTTGTAAAGGGTCTTATGATTGAAAGCTATTTAGAGGACGGCGCACAAAAAATGGATGAACACATTTTTGGCAAATCTATCACCGACCCCTGCCTTGGCTGGGAAAAGACCGAGCACCTTATTTTAGATATTGCCGATAAACTTTAATCTTTGAAAGAAGTAAATTAAAATGATAGTAGATGTTAGCAAAAAAATACTTATAGTCGGTCTTGGTTTGCTGGGCGGTAGCTACGCCAGAGCACTTAAACGCTTTGGTTTTCATATAAGCGCCATTACTAAGGACCAAAGCTCCATTGACTATGCCCTTAATGAAAATATCATTGATGAGGGCACTACAAGCCTTGATGAAAAAATGATAGGTCAGGCCGACATAGTAATTTTTGCCCTTTACCCACACATTTTTGTGCAGTGGATTGAGCAAAATCAGTCGTTTTTAAAAAGCGGCGCCCTTATTACCGATGTAACGGGTGTAAAGCAAAGCATTGTTTATAAAATTCAAGATATTTTGCGTAGTGACATAGAATTTATTGCCGCCCACCCTATGGCGGGACTTGAGGTTTCGGGTGTGGAAAACAGCAATGACAAAATGTTTGTTGGGGCAAACTACATTGTAACCCCGACCGATAAAAACACCCCCGAAGCCATTAGCTCCTGTTTGGAGCTTGGCAAGCTGCTTGGTTTTTCAAATGTTACCACACTATCCCCCGAAGAGCACGATGAAATGATAGGCTTTTTATCACAGCTTACCCACTGCATTGCCATTACACTTATGACCTGTAACGATAAAGAAGATATGGAAAAATTTACAGGTGACTCATTTAGAGATTTAACCCGAATTGCCCGCATAAACGACCTTATGTGGAGCGAGCTTTTTATAGCAAATAAACCCGCCCTTTTAGAGCAAATGAATTTGTTTATAAATAAATTCAATGACCTTAAAACCATGCTGGAAAATGAAGATGTTGATGCGATGCGAAAAATGATGCAGCACTCAACCAAACGCCGCGCTTTGTTTGACAAAAAATAATGAGCATAAAAAACAAAAGGACTACCTAGTGGTAATCCTTTTGTTTTTGGTGCGGGTGACAGGAATCGAACCTGCACATCGGAAGATACTAGATCCTAAGTCTAGCGCGTCTGCCAGTTCCGCCACACCCGCAAATATTAAATTGAAAGTTGAAAATGGAAAGTTGAAAATTATTTTGATGATTTAATTATGCTTACTAAAATTTTTTCAAGTTCAACACAATCATTAAAAATTGAATCAAATTCCTTTTGAGAAATAAACTTTGTCTCTTTTAATAAACGCAACCAATATTTGGTTTCTGCTACCTCTTTAAGTGATATACTCATTTTTGAAATGAAATCAGCCGTACTTTGAGCTTGCTCTGCTTCTGCCACATTTGCGCCGATACTAATTCCGCTACGCAATATTTGATTTGATAAAACAAATTCTTTTTTCTTTGTTAAATATTGATTTAATTTAACAATTCGCACAGCAAAATTGAAACTTTTGATTTCTATAATATTTTTCATATCTACAGAAACCTCACTTTCAATTTTCAATTTTCAATTCTCAACTTAAAAAAGTCGCTTGGTATATTTTACTTTAAAAAAGGTGTTTTGTCAAGCGGGTTTTTAAAAAAGCGACCTATATTGGGCGACACTTCGTAGGGAAGTGTTCTCCCAATTTTCTTTTTATATAAAAATTGATACTTTTTGTTTGAAAGTGTCATAGTGGGTTAGATACTATAAAATCATACCTATCTCAAAGATAAAATCATTAGTGATATTGTGAGACAGGTCTCACAGTGATATTTTTTATAAATCAAAAGTGATATTAAAACCTTGCGGTTTTAGTGATATTTTATTCGTCCCTAAACTCGCGAAGCGAATAACACTCGGCGGTAGCCGAATATCACTGCGAAGCAATACAACTCGCCTTTGGCGAATAAAACTGAGGCGCACATCCTTACGGAGTGCGCCTCTTA
>JAFNZJ010000055.1 GCA_017382915.1 Clostridia bacterium
AGCTTATTGGCCGAAAAAAAGGACCGCGAATTTTATAAAGCAATGGCGGCCGATATTGCTGAGCTGGATGTAATGACATCCAAGGAATATACAGTAAACTTCCAGTATAAGGATAATCTTTGGATGATGGACTATGCCTTTATAGAAATGGTGTACGAGTCACTAACACCCAGAATGTTTTAAATAATTTGGCTAGCCAAAGCATTTAAACTTAAACCAGCCTTAAAGGGCTGATTTTAGGTGGCTTTAAGCTCATTCGCACACATAGGCCCAGTGAGTTGTGGTTTATTCCTAACCGCAACTCACTTTATCTTGGCATTTTTGTTAAATTTCTGTATAATTATTATGTTGCACATATTGTTTTTGTGTGATATAATATTGGGTGCAGTGTCTAAATAAAGTCGCTTTTGGAGGATTTTTAAAAAATGAAAAATTGTTTATCTTTAGTAAATAATGCAATTAACAATTTCCAGGTTAAGGGTACCCCCCGTGGTTGTGCCCCCTACGGCAATGGCCATATTAACGATTCCTTCCGCCTAGTTTGTGAGATGGAGGACGGCACCCAAATAGCCTACATAGTTCAGGCCGTTAACCAAAATGTTTTCAAAAATGCCCGCGAGGTTATGGATAATATTGAAAAGGTTACCGACCACCTTAAAAAGAAAATCAGTGATCCCAGGGGCGTACTTACCCTTGTTCCTACATATAACGGCAACAGCTATTATGTTGATAAGGAAAATGCTCTTTGGCGCGTTTATTTATTTGTTGAGGATTCTATGTGCTTTGACATCCCCGAAAAGACTGAAGATTTTTATGAGTGTGGCGTAGCATTTGGCCGTTTTCAGCGCGATTTAACCGACTTCCCCGCTGAGGAGCTTTTTGAGGTTATACCTAAATTCCACGACACCGTAAAGCGTTATAATGACTTCCTTAAAGCGGTGGAGGAGGATAAAGTAGGCCGTGCCGCAAGCGTTAAGGAAGAAATTGCCTTTATTAAAGAGCGTGCCGATTTTTACGGCGTATTGGCCGATGCCAATAAAAGGGGCGAACTGCCTATTCGCGTTACCCATAATGATACCAAAACCAACAACACCCTGCTTGATGCTAAAACCCACAAAGCACTTTGCGTTATTGACCTTGACACCGTAATGCCCGGCTATTCGGTAACCGATTTTGGTGATGCTATTCGCTTTGGTGCCAACACCGCCGCAGAGGATGAAAAGGACTTAACCAAGGTTAGTTTTGATATTGGTATGTTTACCGCATTTGCAGACGGCTTTTTAACCGGTTGCGACGGTCAGCTTTTAAATAGCGAAATTATGCTTATGCCTGAGGGCGCAAAAATGATGACCATTGAGTGTGGTATGCGCTTTTTAACCGACTACCTGCAGGGTGACACCTACTTTAGGGTTAAATATCCTGAACACAATCTTGTTCGTTGCCATACCCAGCTTAAGCTTGTTTCTGATATGGAAAAGAATTGGGAAACAATGAAACAAATCGTTTCAAAATATTGCAAATAATTAAAATTAAAACCACGATGAATTTCATCGTGGTTTTTTTCTGCCTAAATATTGAAATTCAATATACTTTATAATATAATAAAATAAAAAGGTCAGGAGGATTTAATTTTATGAAATGCCCCAACTGTTTATATGAAAGTGAGCAGGACTTTACTTTTTGCCCCAAA
>JAFNZJ010000008.1 GCA_017382915.1 Clostridia bacterium
CCTAAAACCGAAAAGCTTTTTGCTGATGCTTTGGTTGGCGCAGGCACCGTTATTTGGAACGGACCTATGGGCGTTTCAGAGTGGGCAAACTTTGCAAGCGGTACCATTGCAGTTGCTACTGCAGTTGCTAACTCCGGTTCAATTTCTGTTATTGGCGGCGGTGACTCTGTTGCAGCAGTTACCAAGCTTGGCTTTGCAGATAAAATGAGCCATATTTCTACCGGCGGCGGCGCTTCACTTGAATTCTTAGAGGGTAAAGAGCTTCCCGGTATTGCAGCACTTAACGACAAATAATTAAATTTTTATCAAAAGCCGTCGCTTTAGCGGCGGCTATTGGTCTATTATTAAAGTTTAAATTTTATTTTGGAGGAAACAATAATGAATAAAGCAAAACGCGCCGCAGTTATTGCCGGCAACTGGAAAATGAATAAAACCCCCGCAGAAACCACCGCACTTATAAATGAAATGAAGCCCCTTGTAGCAGGTGCTGACTGTGATGTAGTTTTATGCGTACCCTTTATTGATATTGCCGCCGCTACTGAGGCTGCAAAGGGTTCAAACATTAAAATCGGTGCTGAAAATGTTCACTTTAAGGCATCAGGCGCCTACACCGGTGAAATCTCTGCTGAAATGCTTATCGCTGCAGGTGTTGAGTATGTAGTAATCGGTCACAGCGAAAGAAGACAGTATTTTGGTGAGACCGACCAAACCGTTAACCTTCGCACCCTTGCCGCACTGGGTGCAGGTCTTAAGGCTATCGTTTGCGTTGGTGAAACCTTAGAGCAGCGTGAGCTTGGTTATACCGAAACTCTGCTTAAATATCAAACCAAAATGGCACTTACCAATGTAACTGCTGAACAGCTTAAAAATGTTATCATCGCTTATGAGCCTGTTTGGGCTATCGGTACCGGTGTTACTGCTACTGCTGACCAGGCTGATGAGGGTAACGGCTTTGTTCGTGCCGCTATTGCTGAGGCATACGGCGCCGATGTTGCTGAAACCGTTACTATTCAGTACGGCGGTTCAATGAACGCTAAAAATGCTGATGAGCTTGTAGCAAAGGCTAATGTTGATGGCGGTCTTATTGGCGGTGCATCACTTAAGGCTGAAGATTTTTCAGTAATTGTTAAAGCAGCAAGCAAATAATTTTTTTGAGAGGATAACCCTTAAAATGAAAAAACCCGTTGTTTTATGTATAATGGATGGCTTCGGTATTAGAGAAGACAAAAACGGCAATGCTATTATTGCCGCTAATACCCCCAACCTTTCAAAGCTTTTTAAAGAAAACCCCTTTACCACAATTGGTGCATCCGGTCTTGATGTAGGTCTGCCTGATGGCCAAATGGGTAACAGTGAGGTTGGCCACACTAATATTGGCGCAGGCCGTGTTGTTTACCAAATGTTGGTTAAAATTTCAAAATCAATTACCGATGGTGACTTTTTTGAAATTCCCTGCCTTAAGGCTGCGGTTGATAACTGTAAGGCAAATGATTCTGCACTGCATTTAATCGGACTTTTGTCAGATGGCGGTGTTCACAGCCATATTGACCACCTTTACGGCCTTTTAGAGCTGGCAAAGAAAAACGGTCTGACCAAGGTTTATGTTCACTGCCTTATGGATGGCCGTGATGTTTCAACCACATCAGGTGTTGGCTTTATTAAAGATTTACAGGCAAAAATGGCCGAGCTGGGTGTTGGTAAAATAGCATCTGTTATGGGTCGCTATTATGCTATGGACCGTGACTTTGCTTGGGATAGGGTAGAAAAAGCCTATGCCGCTATGGTTTATGGTGAGGGCATTCAGGCTACCGACCCCGTAAAGGCTATGGAGCAGTCTTACGCTAATGATGTTACCGATGAATTTATTGTTCCCACAGTTGTTGATGCTGAAGGTATGATAAAGGCTAACGATAGTGTTGTTTCCTTTAACTTCCGTCCTGACCGCGCAAGGCAGTTTACACGCACATTTGTGGATGAGGCTTTTGACGGCTTTGAACGCAAAAATGGTTTCTTCCCACTTAACTATGTGTGTATGACCCAGTATGATGAAACAATGCCTAATGTTACAGTTGCCTTCCCACCGGAGGAGCTTAAAATGACCATGGGCGAATATCTTGCATCAAAGGGCAAAACCCAGTTAAGAATTGCTGAAACCCAAAAATATGCCCATGTAACCTTCTTCTTTAACGGCGGTGAGGAAAAAACCTTTGAGGGTGAAGACAGAATTTTAATTCAGTCACCCGATGTTCCCACCTTTGACCTTCAGCCCGAAATGAGCGCACACCCCGTGTGTGATGCCGTTACAGAGCAAATTTTATCCGGCAAATATGATGCCGTAATTTTAAACTTTGCTAACTGCGATATGGTAGGTCATACCGGTATTTTTGATGCAGCAGTTAAGGCGGTTGAGGCGGTTGATACCTGCGTAGGTAAGGTTGTGGATGCTACCCTTAAAATGGGTGGTTCGGTAATAATTACTGCCGACCACGGCAATGCCGACTATATGTTTGATGACAAGGGCGAGCCCTTTACACCTCATACCACCAACCCCGTACCCTTCTGTGTAGTTGGTTACCCCTGTGAGCTTCGTGAAGGCGGCAGACTTGCCGATATAGCCCCTTCAATGCTCAAACTTATGGGTCTTGATAAGCCGACCGAAATGAACGGCGAAAGTATTATTAAATAAGGAGCATAAAAATGGAAGTAACAAAAGATTCAATTATTGGCGATATTTTAGATTATGACCGTGATACCGCTGAATATTTCTTTGAAATTGGTATGCACTGCTTAGGTTGCCCTGCATCACGCGGTGAAAGTATTGCTCAGGCTTGTGCAGTTCACGGCACCGATGCTGATGAGCTTGTTGCAAAGCTTAACGCACACTTTGCATCTAAATAATATGCCAATTATTAGTAAGCGGCTTCAAGCAGCCGCAAATTTACTAACAAAATGTAAGAGCGTGGCCGACATTGGTACCGACCACGCTCTTTTACCAATTCACCTTGTGCGTGAAGGCATTGCTAAGAAGGTAATTGCCTGCGACATTGCCAAAGGCCCGCTTGATGTGGCAAGGGCAAATGTAACAAGGTTTGGACTTGACGATAAAATAGAACTTAGGCTTGCAAACGGGTTGGACGGTTTGGCACCAAATGAATGTAATCAAATTACTATTCTTGGTATGGGCGGTGAAACCATAGCCGACATTATAGGTGCCGCTGACTGGGTAAGGGATAAAAATGTAACCCTTATTTTACAGCCAATGTCCTGCGATGACAGATTAAGGGAATATTTAATTACCGTCGGTTTTGAAATTATAACCGAAGTTGCGGTAAGCTCGCAGGGTAGGGTATATACTGTTATAAAGGCAAACTTTTCAGGTGACAGAAAAACCTATGGCAAAGAGTTTAAATACATAGGAAAACTGCCACAGTCAAATTCTGATGAAGCTAAAGCCTTTATTAAACGCAGGCTTAATTCAATGAAAAAATGTATGGCCGAAATTGAAAATATTGAGCGTAAAAAAGCGCTTTATGATGAGCTTAAAGCGGCAACCAAAACAATCGAAAAGTTAATATAAACCCCACCAAGCATTTTTGTTTGGTGGGGTTACTTTTATTTAGTTATCTTTTTAATATTTTCAAAACTACCCATTACTATAATAGTTTCATCATTGTCGAATATATAATTTGGTGAAGGTATGGGGATAAATTCCCCATATTTCTTAATGGCTAAAATGCTTACATTATATTTGGTCCTTACGGCATTTTCAATTATGCTTTTTCCTATCCATTGTTTTGGGGTTGCAATTTCATAAATTGCAACATTTTCGTTAAGCTCAATATAATCAAAAATATTGTTTGGACTATGCTTAATAGCAAGGCGTTTTGCCATTTCCTTTTCGGAATAAATTACTTCATCAGCACCGTTTCTTAAAAGTAATTTTCGGTGGATCTCACTATTAGCCCTAGCAAGTATAAAGGGTGCGCCGTAATCTTTAAGCAGCACTGTTGTTTCCAGTGCGCTTTGAAAATCGTCGCCAATAGCAACAACACATATATCAAAATTGCTCACACCAAGTGTTTTTATAAAATGCTCATCTGTAGTGTCTGCAATTTGAATATTAGGCAAACTATCGGCCAAACTATCTGCGCGCGCAGAATCTTTTTCAATCGCCAAAACAGAATTACCTTCGTCTAAAAAGTTTTTTCCTATATGGCGACCAAATCTTCCAAGTCCTATAACAAGTATGGATTTCATATTATTCACTCACCTTTAAACGATAAATATTTTAACCTATTTGAAGTTTTCCAAGGGGGTATTTAAAGTTTGCGTGTCTATCATCTATAGAAAAGGCTAAAAGCAATGTTATGGAGCCCAGCCTACCAAATATCATAAGTCCGGAAATGATAAGTTTTGATATTAGGCCTAAAGATGTTGTAACACCAAGACTCATACCCACCGTACCAATAGCCGAGCCCGTTTCAAATAGAGCAGAAAGAATAGGTATGCCTTCAATGGCAGAAATAATCATACCGCTGCCCGTCATCAATAAAAGGTAGGTTATAAAAATACAGGCAGCAGACTGAAGCGCGCTTTGGTCTAAACGGCGCCGCATAATTTCAATGCTCTGCTTTCTTTTAAATATTGCCTGCACGCTCATAATTAAAACTGCAAAGGTTGTTGTTTTCATACCACCTGCGGTGGAACCGGGCGAACCGCCTATAAGCATTAAAATTATCATTAAAAATTTACTTGAATCTGTCATAGTGCTTAAGTCAACACTATTCATACCAGCTGTACGGGTTGAAACCGATTGAAAAAGTGATTTCAAAAACTTATTACCCAATGAAGAATCTTTATAACAATCACCGCCAAGTTCAAAAACAAATAACCCCACGGTGCCTATAATAATTAAGGATAGGCTGAATATTAAAACCACACGGCTATGAAGACCCAACTTTTTAAAATTAAATTTATTTTTAAGTAGGTCCATCCATACTATAAAACCTAAGCCCCCAACAACTATAAGTGCTATTATAATTATATTAACATAAGCATTATCGGCAACGGTTGTTAGCGATGAAAAAGGCTTGTAATAACCCATAAGGTCAAAGCCGGCATTGCAAAAGGCTGAAATACTGTGAAAAATAGAAAACCATATACCTCTGATAACACCAAGCCTTGGAACAAAATATAAGCCAAGCATCAGGGCTCCTATTCCTTCAACAATAACCGTATATTTAAATATTTTTTTAGCAAGTCCAATGATTCCGCCAACCTGCGGTGCCGAAATTGAGTTTTGCATAAGAAAACGCGTATTAAAGCCAATTTTCTTTTTGGTAAGGGTAATGACTGATATTACCCATGTCATAAATCCAAGGCCGCCTATTTGTATAAGCGCCAAAATAACAAATTGCCCGAAAAAAGACCAATGTGTATAGGTGTCAAATCTTATAAGTCCTGTAACACAGGTTGCGGAGGTTGCAGTAAAAAATGCATCAGAAAAATCAGTGAATTTGCCGATTGATGAAGCAATAGGTAAGGAAAGTAAAACCGTACCTAAAAAGATTATAAATAAATATCCTAATAAAATAAGCCGCATTGGAGGAATGCTTTTAATTTCATTTTTTATTTTTTGCAGTGTCATAATCTAAACTCCAAATTAATTAATTTTTGGCAAGTTTTTTTCGTATCTCTTTTGGTGAACAACCATACCTACTGTGAAAAATCTTTCTAAAATGGGCGGTTGAATTAAAGCCCACCTTTTGGGCAATTTCATCAATTGAAAGGTTTGTGCTTCTAAGTAGTTTTTCGGCTTTGGTTGCCTGTATGCGGTGTTTCATTTGAATTGGTGTTATGCCAACGCAGTCTTTAAAAGCAATATAAAGTCTACTTTCACTCATTTGGCATATTTTTGCCAATTCCTTTATGGTGTAGGTGTCATTATTCTTCATATAATCAAGCGCTTTTCTAAGTTTGAAAATGCGCTTGTCACTATTTTTTTGCATAACTATTTCAATTTTTTCTAAAAGAAAATACATTTGCCATATATATCGTATGCTTATATTGTTGCCATAGCCTGAAATGGTTTCAAAAAGCTCTATAATTTCATCGGTCGCTTTAAAGGCCTGAGGTTGATAATCTAGCACATCAACATTGGGCCAAAAGCATAGCTGAAGAACGTTACCGCTAAAATAAGGTTCAGCAAGGCATTCGGCTGTCCATTCATGCTCGGGTGGTATGTATATAACATCACCTGCGGTGGCAGTTATGGTTTTAGATGCACATTTTATAACCATTTTGCCATGTTTAATATACCTAAAATGGTGATTATAAAGCTTTCTAACATCTAATGATACATTTTGATTATTGGCAAATCTGTATGTATTAAATGTTTTTTCAAAAGCAATGTTATTCATTGATTCACCCCTAAAAAAAGAAATAAAACAGTCGTTTTTATTAGAATAGCATATATAATTATTTTTGTCAATAAAAAGTAATAAAAAAACACGGTACCTTGCGGTACCGCGTTTTTTTGTTTTAAATTAGTCCTCGGTAG
>JAFNZJ010000056.1 GCA_017382915.1 Clostridia bacterium
AGAGAAGGCGACAAGGTCCTCGCAGGTACACCTGTATTGGCTGACAAGATGTCTCAGAACATCCTCTTCGCATCTCCGGTCAGCGGAACAATTGCAGAGGTTGTAAGAGGCGAGAAGAGAAACAAGACCTTAAAACAGGTTATTTGCTTGGCGCTACACCTAAAAAACAGCAGTACGGTGAAATCATCGGTGTTGTGGCATCGGCGCTGGCAATTGGCGCTACCCTTTTCTTATTAAATGAAGCTTGGGGTTTTGGCTCAGAAGAATTAGGCGCACCGCAGGCAACACTTATGAAAATGATTATTGAAGGTATTATGGGTGGCAACCTGCCTTGGGGACTTATTTTAATAGGTGTATTTATTTCGGTTATTGTTGAAATACTTGGCATACCCGTTTTACCCGTTGCAATTGGTATTTACCTACCCGTTCAGCTTAATGCCTGCATTATGGTTGGCGGTCTTATAAGACTTTTCTTTGACAAAATGAAGGCGGGCAAACGCAAGGACACTGTTATTTCAAACGGTATACTCTTCTGCTCAGGTATGATAGCCGGTGAAGGTCTTGTTGGTATATTACTTGCCGTATTTGCAGTATTTGGTTTAGGTGAAGTGCTTGACATTTCGGGTATTTTAAATCTACCCGCTTGGGCATCAAATATAGGCAGTATTTTAGTATTTGGCCTTATAATACTAAGCCTTTTGGCCTTTACTATCTGGAACAAAAATGCCAAAAAATCTGCAGATGAGCAGGCAAAAGACTAATTATGAAAAAGAAAAATATTATTGATAAAAACTTTTTAGAAAAAATACCTGCCCGCAATGAAGAAATAGGTTGGAAAAATGAAGATGACGGCCTTATAACCCTTGAAGTAAAAAATACAGGTTGGGCTAACAAATTGGCTCAAGTGTTTTTTAAAAGGCCAAAGGTAAGTTATATTCATTTAGATAAAATGGGTAGCTTTATATGGCCTCGGCTTGACGGTAAAATAAACATTACCGAGCTTGGAAAATTGATTGATGAGCATTTTGGTAAAGAGGCCCACCCACTTTATGAAAGGCTTGCAAAATATCTTCAAATAATGCATAGCTACCATTTTATTAAATGGGTTGAATAACAAAGCAAACCCCCGTTGCATTAGCAACGGGGGTTTTAATACACTTTAACCTTTTATGATTAATAATTGGTTGCGCGCTCTTTAAAATAGCTTTGTGGATGTGCACATACAGGGCAAACCTCGGGTGCCTTTTTACCAAACACAAGGTGGCCGCAATTTGAGCATTCCCACATAACATCGCCGTCTTTTGAAAATACTACGCCGCCCTCAACATTGCTAAGCAGCTTGCGATAACGCTCTTCATGGTATTTTTCAATTTTGCCAACCTCTTCAAACAAAAAGGCAATGTGGTCAAAGCCTTCTTCCTTGGCTACCTTGGCAAATTCGGCGTACATTTCGGTCCATTCATAATTTTCGCCTGCGGCGGCATCAGCAAGGTTTACTGCAGTATCGGCAATGCTACCGCCGTGAAGCAGCTTAAACCAAATTTTAGCGTGCTCCTTTTCATTGTTGGCGGTTTCTTCAAAAAGCTCTGCAATTTGAACATAACCATCCTTTTTAGCCTTTGATGCATAGTAGGTATACTTATTTCTTGCCTGTGATTCACCGGCAAAAGCGGCCATTAAGTTGGCCTCAGTTCTTGAACCTTTTAATTCCATTAAAAACACTCCTTAATAAAAGTATATAAGTATTTTACCACAAAAAGGTAAAATAAATCAACATTTTTAAATAATTTATTTTATATCTTCATTTTCGCCTGCGCGAAGTTTTAAGGTGCGCTCAATTGCGGTTTTTGAATTGCCCCAATCACCACCGCGGTTGCGGTAATCAAACATACTGCAAAAATGCTTTAAATCGTTATTAACCTCACTTAAACTGTTATGAGTAATTTCCTTAAGGGCGGTACGGAATTCGTGGCTATATTTTTTAAGTGCCGATTTTTTAATTCCGTTAAGCAGCATACTATAGTGCGGCAGGCAAAAGGTCGGCTGTGATGAAAACATATCCCTAAAATCCTTATCCTTTTCAAAGGTTACATATATGGTCTCCACCATATGGTCCATACCCCAGTTTATCTTTTCACATAAAAAGCAGGTTGAAAGTCGGTCGGCACACGCTTTGCCGTCCTTATCACCCTTTTCAAACAGGCTATACTCTAAATCATCTAAATGGGTTTGAAGCATAAGCGCCAAAGACAGACCGCTTTTTTGTCTAACCAATTTATATAAATGGTCGCCGCAAAAGCCCTTTTTATTGGTAACGGTGCGTACATCCGGCTCCATCATAGCGGCACCTGTAATATAATCAATGGCGCGCCCCTCTAAAATACTATACATACGGCATATAGGACAGCCGTCCTTCACCTCAAAAACATCGGTAACCGGTATGGTACAAATATCCTCACGCATTTTATCACCTTTTGCTTTAAAATTTTAACTGTTTATGATATAATGTAATTGTAAGGTATAATAACTCTTTTTTCAAGAGTATATTTCAAACCACATTATTAAATATTATCACCAAATACCGTAAGGGGGTATAAATGTGAAAAAAACTTTAGTTTTTATTTTGGTTTTAATCTTTTTATTAGCGGGTTGTAATTCGGGCAACAATAGTAGTTCATCAAATATAAATAGCCAAAATGTTCCAACCGCTAATAACAATATCTCTTCTGCCTTAACCTCTAGCGAACCGGAAGAAACAACATTACCGGAAAGCACTTATTGCCCAAATGTTTCTGGTCATTATCGCGCTACTTCTATTGAAGACTTTGTTACCTGGACTAAAAAAGGGGTTAATACCTACGGACATGATTGTACCGAAAATTTCTTTAATTGGCGAAAAAATCAAAGTTCTATAATTATTCCAAAAATTAAAACCAGCGACTACCAATTACAATCTATTAGTGTTCACCATGAAAGGGTA
>JAFNZJ010000057.1 GCA_017382915.1 Clostridia bacterium
ACTATTCAAAGGATAAAAACGTTTGGCACCTGTCCCATGAAGGTTTAGACCTTGAAGACCCCGCTAATGAGCCACAGTACAGTAAAGAAGGCTTTTTAGAGCTTGGTGTTTCGCCTGAGCAGGCACCCGACACCCCCACCTATGTTAACATTCATTTTGAACAGGGCGTACCTACCGCCATTGACGGTGTTGAGTTAAACGGCCTTGAGATAGTTGAAAAGCTTAATGAGCTTGGCGGCGCAAACGGTGTAGGCCTTTTAGAGATTGTTGAAAACCGTTTGGTTGGTATGAAGTCGCGTGGCGTTTATGAAACCCCCGGCGGTGCCATTCTTTATAAGGCTCACGAGCTTTTAGAGATGATTACATTAGACCGTGAAACCTCACATTATAAAAGACTTGTTGCCCAAAAGTTTGGTGAGCTTGTTTATAACGGTCTTTGGTTTACCCCCCTTAGGGAGGCACTTTCAGCCTTTGTTGATGAGACCCAAAAAACCGTTACAGGTGATGTTAAGGTTAAACTTTATAAAGGCAATATTATGAACGCAGGCGTAACCTCACCCTATTCACTTTATGATGAAAATGTTGCATCCTTTGGTGATGATGGCGGTGCCTACGACCAAAAAGATTCTGCAGGCTTTATTAACCTGTTTGGTCTTTCAATTAAGGTTAAGGCTCTTTTAGATAAAAAAAGGGACCAAAAATAATTTAAGTTAAAGCAAATAAAACGACAAAGGGTAAATTTTACCCTTTGTCGTATTCTGCTAAAGGAGAATTTTTTTATGCAGCTATGGAAGGGTAGATTTCAAAAAGAATTAGACCCCAAAACCAATGATTTTAATTCCTCAATATCCTTTGACAGCCGTATGTATAAAGAGGATATTGATGGCAGTATTGCCCATGCCACCATGCTTTCGGCACAGGGTATAATTTCAGCCGATGATTTATCAAAAATCGTTAAGGGTCTTAAAGAAATTAAGTCCGAAATTGAAAGCGGCACACTGCTTATTGACCCCAATGCAGAGGATATTCACACCTTTGTTGAGGGTGAACTGACCGCCCGTATAGGTGCGGCAGGTAAAAGGCTTCACACCGCCCGTAGCCGTAACGACCAGGTTGCATTAGATATTAGACTTTACCTTAAAAATCAGTGTAATGAGCTTTATGCTCAGCTTACCGAACTAATTGATGTTCTTTGTAAAAAGGCAAAACAGTATGCATCGGCAGTTATGCCGGGCTACACCCACCTGCAAAGGGCACAGCCCATTACCTTTGGGCATCACCTTTTAGCCTATGCTGAAATGCTGCTACGCGATAAAGAGCGCCTTTTAGATGCCACTGAAAGAATGAACTATTGTCCGCTTGGCTCCTGCGCCTTGGCGGGCACCACCTATAACACCGACCGTGAAATGGTGGCAAAGGATTTGGGCTTTACCGCCCCTATGCAAAACTCTTTAGACGGCGTTTCAGACAGGGATTTTTGCATTGAGCTTGCCGCCGCCCTTTCAATAATTATGGTGCATCTTTCCCGCTTTTCTGAGGAAATAGTGCTTTGGAGCTCATTTGAATTTAAGTTTATCGAACTTGATGATGCCTTTTCAACCGGCTCATCAATAATGCCCCAAAAGAAAAACCCCGACATTACCGAGCTTATCAGGGGTAAATCGGGCAGAGTATTTGGCGATTTACAAACCCTGCTTGTTATGATGAAGGGTTTGCCCCTTGCCTATAATAAAGATATGCAGGAGGATAAAGAAGCCATTTTCGATGCCTTTGATACCGTAAAAATGTGTCTTACCGCATTTATCCCAATGCTTGACACCATGGTGGCATTACCCGAAAATATGCGCCGTGCCGCGGCAGGTGGCTTTATTAACGCTACCGACTGCGCCGACTATTTGGTGGGTAAGGGCATACCGTTTAGGGATGCTTATAAAGCAACGGGCGAATTGGTTGCTATTTGTATTGAAAAGGGACTTACCCTTGAAACACTGCCTATGGATGAGTATAAAAAGGTTTTAGATGTGTTTGATGAAGGTGTTTATGAAGCAATTGACCTTGACAAATGCGTAAACGACCGTACATCCCTTGGCGGTCCCGCACCTAAAAATGTGTTACAGCAGGTTTTAAGGGTGCAAAATCTTAACAAATAACCCTTTGGGAGGCTAAAATGACCAAGGTTTTTATTGATGGAAGTCAGGGTACTACAGGACTTAAAATTTTTGATAGACTTTCTAAACGCGACGATATTGAGCTTATAACCTTAAGCGAACAGCTTCGTAAGGATGAAGCCGCCCGTAAGCAGGCGCTTAATATGGCCGACATTGCCTTTTTATGTCTGCCGGATGATGCTGCCATTCAGGCGGTAGGTCTTATTGAAAATGAAAATACCGTTGTTATTGATACATCAACCGCACACCGCACCAATGAAGATTGGGCATACGGCTTTCCTGAGCTTTCGGTAGAATTTGATGCTAAAATCAAATCATCAAAGCGCATTGCCGTACCTGGTTGCTATGCAAGTGGGTTTATAGCACTTGTAAAGCCGCTTGTTGATAATGGCTTTATAAGTAAGGACCAAAATATAATTTGCCACGCGGTATCGGGTTACAGCGGCGCAGGTAAAAAGGGCATTGCCCAGTATGAAGACCAAAACCGTCCAGAGCAGTTAGATGCCCCAAGGCAGTATGCATTAACCCAAAATCATAAACATCTAAAAGAAATGAAGGCAATTACAGGCCTTGAAAAAGAACCTGTTTTTTGTCCAATGGTTTGTGATTATTACTGCGGAATGGTTATGACGGTGCCCCTTTTTGCCACCGATTTAATCGGCGGTAAAAATGCAGACGATATTAAAAAGCTTTACAGCACTATTTATAACAGTGAAATTGTAAAGTATAAAGACTCAATTGATGAAGAAGGCTTTATTTCAGGCAACGCTATGGCAAATTCCGATGCAATGGAAATTACCGTTTGTGGCAATGATGACCGTATTTTGCTTATAGCAAGGTATGATAATTTAGGCAAGGGTGCCAGCGGTGCCGCGTTAGAATGTATGAACCTAAAAATGGGTGAAAACCCAACTAAAATGCTTAATGTATAATTGGGAGTAGTTTTATGTTTAATTTTATAAATGGCGGTGTAACAGCCCCAATCGGCTTTACGGCATCGGGTATCCACTGCGGAATAAGAAAAAACAAATCAAAAAAAGATTTGGCACTTATTATGGCTAGTACCGAGTGTGATGCTGCGGCGGTATATACTCAAAATTTAGTATACGGCGCACCCATAACCGTTACCCGCAATAATATCCGCGACGGTAAGGCAAGGGCAATTATTTGCAACAGCGGTATTGCCAACACCTGCAATGCAGACGGTGTCGAAAAGGCTCAGCTTATGTGTCAAATAGCGGCCGAGGCAACAGGTCTTACTCCCACCGATTTTGTGGTATGCTCCACTGGTGTTATAGGTCAGCCTATTGATATTAATCCAATTAAAAACGGTATGAATGAGCTGGTGGCATCACTTAATAAGGATGGCTCAACTGCCGCTGCCGAGGCTATTATGACCACCGACACCGTTAAAAAAGAATTTGCATTGGAGTTTACACTTGGCAATAAAATCTGTAAAATCGGTGCAATATCAAAGGGTAGCGGTATGATTCACCCCAATATGGCAACCATGCTGGGCTTTATCACCACCGATGCCAATATATCATCTGAAATGTTAAAGTCCGCCCTTTTAGAGGTGGTTAGTGATAGCTTTAATATGCTGTCGGTGGATGGTGACACCTCCACCAATGATACCGTTGCTGTGCTGGCATCGGGACTTTGCGGTAATGACCGCATTGAAACAATAAATGATGATTATAAAACCTTTGTAAAGGCACTTGCCGCCATATGTGAAAAATTGGTTAAGCTTATGGCTAAGGATGGTGAAGGCGCAACCAAGCTGGTTGAGTGTTTTGTATCAGGTGCCAAAGAAAAGTCCACTGCCAAGGCGGCCGCCAAAGCCGTTATATGCTCATCACTTGTTAAGGCGGCAATGTTTGGCGCCGATGCCAACTGGGGCAGAATTCTTTGTGCCATTGGTTATGCAGGGGTGGATATTGATGTAAATAAGGTTGATGTTTATTTTAAATCTGCAGGCGGCGAAATTTTGGTTTGCAAAAACGGCGCCGGTGTAGAATTTTCAGAAGAACTAGCCAAAGAAATTTTGGTTAAGGATGAAGTTTATATTATAGTAAATCTTAATGATGGTGAGTTTTCTGCCACCGCTTATGGTTGCGACCTAACATATGATTATGTTAAAATAAACGGCGATTACAGAACCTAAACTTAAAAAATTGCCCGTATAACGCCTTTTGCGTTCGGGGCAGTATAAAAAATACGGCACCGCTCACTTAAAGGCATTCTACAAACAAATTTTTAAGTTTAGCAATATGTTGCCCGTATAACGCCTTTTGCGTTCGGGGCAGTATAAAAAATACGGCACC
>JAFNZJ010000009.1 GCA_017382915.1 Clostridia bacterium
ACCGCCTTGGCTGTATTATAGCATAAAAGCGGCAATAAATCAATGCGAAGCATTGTATTTGCGCGAAGTGCAACATCGTTGGGCGTTAGCCCACATCGTTTGTGCGAAGCACAACACTGTTTGCCGAAGGCAACCACGTTTTGTGTCCGCAAGCGGAATGATGTTTTCGCCAAGCGAAAAATGATGTTGACCGCAAGCGGTCAAACGATGTTGTGCCCTAAAGGACACAAACACAAAAAGAAAGACGCGATTTTCATCGTGTCTTTCTTTTTGGTGCCGCTGGCCGGACTTGAACCGGCACGGTATCGCTACCGAGGGATTTTAAGTCCCTTGTGTCTGCCTATTCCACCACAGCGGCTAATATTTAACTCTACTTATTTTAGACTATTTTTACCCTGTTGTCAAGTGTAAATTTGCATTAAATAAATTTTTCTTATTTTGCCCGTCAACCAACATTTACCAAACCCACAAATAACGGTTATCAGAATTATTACCCACAAAAAAATACCATAATAATATTGGTCAATATTTTTAAAACAGGTGGTATTATTATGTGTGGAATTATAGGTTATGTTGGTGGCAAGTCGGCCGCGCCTATTTTGCTTGATGGGCTGGAAAAGCTTGAATATAGGGGTTATGATTCGGCAGGTATTGCCGTTATAAATAGCAATGAACTAAATGTTATAAAAACCGCTAAAAGAATTGCAGACCTTAAGGGCATAACCCAAAACGGCAGTACCACCAAGGGCAATATTGGTATTGGTCACACACGCTGGGCAACCCACGGTGCGCCAACCGAAACAAACGCCCACCCGCACATAAGCTATGGCGGTAATTTTGCGGTGGTGCATAACGGCATTATTGAAAACTATTTGCCCCTTAAAAATGAACTTATCTTAAAGGGGGTTAATTTTAAAAGCGAAACCGACACCGAAGTAATTGCCCACCTTTTAGAGTTTAATTTTAAGGGGGATGTTTTTGATTGCATCAAAAACACCATATCGGTTTTAAGTGGCTCATACGCGTTGGGCATACTGTACCTAAACAGCCCCGACACGCTATATGCCGTTAAAAATTTCAGTCCCCTTATAGCGGGGGTTGGTGTGACAGAAAATTTTATTGCTTCAGACATAACACCCCTTATTCCCCACACCAAGGATGTTATATACCTTAAGGACAAGGAAATAGCCGTTATAACAGGTGACAGCCTTAATATATTTGATTTATCAGGCAAACCAAAAAGCCCAAAGATTGAGCGCATAACCGGAAGCGCCGAATCGGTTGAAAAGGGCGGTTATGACCATTTTATGATGAAGGAAATTAAAGAGCAGCCCCCGGTTATTTTAAAAACCGCCACACCCCATATTAAGGATGGCAGGGTGGTTTTTGACGGACTTAACCTTACTAAAGAAAAAATTAAAGACATTAAAAAAATTGTAATTACCGCCTGCGGGTCGGCATATCACACCGGTATGGTGGCTAAATATGTTTTTGAGCAGCTGCTAAAAATTCCTGTAAGTGTTGATTTGGCAAGCGAATTCAGGTATCAAAATCCTGTAGTTGACCAAAACACGCTGGTTATTGTAATAAGTCAGTCGGGTGAAACGGCAGACACCCTTGCCGCACTGAATAAGGCAAAAGATAAGGGTGCCTACACCCTTGGCATAGTTAATGTTAAGGGTAGTTCCATTGCCAAGGCCTGCCACGACACGCTGTTTACGGGGGCGGGCAGTGAAATATCGGTTGCTACCACCAAGGCATACTCTGCCCAGCTTATAATTTTATATTTGTTTGCGGTTTTTATGGCAGGGCATCTTGGCACAAGTGATGAAAAGCTTAGGGCTGCTCTGCTTAATGAAATTATGACCCTACCCCAAAAAGTCCAAGAAATTTTTATGTTAGAGGAAAATATTAAAGCCCTTGCTAAAAAGCATCACACCATAACCGATGCGTTTTTCATCGGTCGCAATTTAGATTACGCGGTTGCCCTTGAAGGGGCGCTAAAACTAAAAGAAATTTCATACATTAACTGTTTGGGAATGGCGGCGGGTGAACTTAAGCACGGTACAATTTCACTTATTGAAAACGGGACCTTTGTTTTAGCACTTGCGATGTATGAAAAGCTAAACGATAAAATGTTAAGCAATATTAAAGAGGTTAAGGCCAGGGGCGCCAATGTTTTGGTGGTGACTTTTAAGGGCAATAACACCTTTTTAGGTGCCGCCGATGATATTATTTACCTACCAAAGACCCACCCACTTTTAACCCCATCACTTGCCGTTATACCTCTGCAAATTTTTGCATACTACATTGCACTTTTTCGCGGTGCCGATATTGACAAGCCCCGCAACCTGGCAAAATCGGTAACGGTTGAATAGATTTTAAAGGTCCGCTACGGCGGGCCTTTTTATTTACAAAATATACTTGAAGTGGGTGCAATAAAGTGGTATACTTATGTATATGTTTTAAAGGGGTGATTTTTGTGGCAGGTGAAAATCTGGTAAGACCAAAAGGTTTTAAAGCGACTGTTGAAAACTTTTGGTACCATTACAAATTTCACACCATTGTTTGCCTGCTTTTGGTAATAACCCTTGCGGTATCGGTAGCGCAGTGTAGCACTAAAACTGAATACGACTATAAAATAGTGGTTGCCACCAAAAGTATGCCCCTTACAACAACCCAATTAACAGCCCTTAAAAATGAACTTACCCCCTACGGCACCGACCTAAACGGTGATGGGCAGGTAAATATTTTGCTGGTTGACTGCACTATGGATTCAAACCCTGCAGATTATCAAAACAACCTTGCAAAGCAACAAAAGCTGCAGGCCATACTTATGAGTGATACCGATGTTATGCTTTTTATAACCGACCTTAAGGCATTTAGTTTTATTAAAAATCTTAATGATACAGGCTTTATTGAAAACCTAAACCTGCCTGATGGTGACGGATATTATTATGATTTTACAAACACCGATATTATTAAAAACACCAAGGCCGCGGCCGATAGTAAAAATCTGTTTAAATGGCCCGAATTTTTAATTAGCCGCCGAATTATTAAGGGAACCCTTTTTGAGGGTCGTGACGGTGTCAATGAAAATATAAAAAATGCCGATGCCTTTATTGAAAGGGTTATAAGCGGCACTACCAAATAAGTATTTAATACCGAAAGGAAAGATAAATTTATGTCAGGACATTCCAAATGGAGCACAATTAAACGCAAAAAAGAAAAAACCGACCAGCAGCGCGCCAAGGTTTTTACCAAAATAGGCCGTGAGCTTGCAGTGGTTGTTAAAAACGGCGGTCCCGACCCCAATGTTAACAGCAAGCTTAAGGATGTTATTGCCAAGGCAAAGGCAGCCAATGTACCTAACGATAACATTGACCGCATTATTAAAAAGGCCGCGGGTGAAACAGGCGGCAACAATTATGAGGACATCGTTTATGAGGGTTACGGTCCTTGCGGCGTTGCAGTTATAGTCCAGGCTCTTACCGATAACCGCAACCGCACCGCAGGTGATTTGCGTCACTACTTTGACAAATTCGGCGGCAATATGGGTCAGCCCGGCTCGGTTATGTTTATGTTTAACCGCCAGGGTGTTATAACCATTGATGCCGAGGGTCTTGATGAGGATACCGTTATGGAGGCCGCACTTGACGCAGGCGCAGAGGACTTTAATGCTGAGGATGGCATTTTTGAAATTACCACCGCCGCAAATGATATGGGTGCAGTTCGCGATGCGTTAGAGGCCGCAGGTTACAGCTTCCTTTCGGCTGAGGTTGCTTATGTACCATCAACCACCACCGCCCTTACCGACCCTGATGACATAACCAAAATGGAAAAGCTTATTGACATTTTGGAAGAAAATGATGATGTTCAGGACATTTGGCATAACTGGGAAATGCCCGAGGAATAATAAGAATAGTTTTAAAATAAAATCACCCCGCCTGTAATAAGGCGGGGTGATTTGTTTTACCAATTTACTTTTTTCGGCGGATATACATAGTCTCTTCATTTGGGGCTAATTTTTTGTTTTTAATATCCCTTACAAAGGTGTAACCTATAAGTCCTACTACAACTACACCTGCAATAACTACTGCACTAAGTAAAAACATTAGTAAAATTGTGCCCAAATCAAATGCCGATGAGGTGGTGACATCCTTAATATTCAGCGACTGAACACTGCCCCAAGCGGTATTAACCTTACTGTCATTAACCGCTCCGTTAAAGGTGTAGCCCACGGTATATAAAATGCCGTTGCGCACCGTCAGGTACTGAATTGAACAAAATTCACCGCCGCTGTCTTTATCGGTTGCACTTACCTCAATAAGCTTGATGCCGTTTACGGTTGCCATTTTATGTCTGGCGCCCTTAACCTGCACCAAATCGTTTGCGGTTTTTTGCAGGGCTTCATCGGTAAGCAGTGAAAAATCGGTTACCTTTTTTGAAAAGTCGGTACTGCTTGCCTTTACCGTAACCTGCGCCATATTATCAGGGTTAACACCTAAAAATAAAATTTGGGTGTTATCTACCTGCTTTAAATAGTTTTTAAAGGCGCTTTCGCTATAACCTAACGATTCCAAAAGCTCGGTGTTTTCCTCTGCCGTTTCATTGCTTAACAGCACATACTCCTCCGGCAGGGTTAGGGTCAATTTATGCTCGCTGTTTTCGGCCGTACTTGCCGCAAATACGGTAAGGGTAAAAAGGCAAATAACAGTAACACTTAAAACAAGGGTGCTGAAAATTTTATTAAATTTTTTAATCATCAGCCCCTACCCCTTACTTTAAAAGATTGTTTTGTTTTTTAGCGGCCGTAACTGTGTTGGCCATAAGCATTGCTATTGTCATGGGACCTACTCCGCCCGGTACAGGTGTTATGTATGAGCATTTATCCTTAACGGCTTCAAAATCAACATCACCGCAAAGCTTACCGTCTGCGGGGCGATTCATACCAACATCAATTACTACTGCGCCATCCTTAACCATATCGGGTGTTACAAAATTGGCCCTGCCGACTGCGGCTACCAAAATGTCTGCCTTTGATGTAATTTCACTTAAATTAACGGTTTTTGAGTGGCAGATGGTAACGGTTGCATTACGGTGTAATAACAGCATTGCCATTGGTTTACCAACTATATTTGAACGACCTATAACCACGCAGTTTTTACCCTCAATGCTTACGCCCGTTTCATCAATAAGGCGCATAACACCTGCGGGGGTGCAGGGTAAAAAGTCAAAGTCGCCTATCATAATTTTGCCAACATTAACGGGGTGAAAAGCATCTACATCCTTATCGGGTGAAATTGCATTGATAACCGCCTTTTCATCCAAATGCTTTGGAAGTGGCAACTGGCAAAGTATACCGTTAATATCACTTCGGTTATTAAGCTCATCAATAAGACCTAAAAGTGATGCCATATCGGTATCGGCGGGAAGGGCATATTCTTCAGAATAAATGCCAAGCAGCTCACAGGCCTTTTTCTTATTATTTACATAAACGCGTGATGCGGGGTCATCACCCACAATTATAACCGCAAGACCAACCGAAATACCCTGCTCTTTAAGGGCGGCAACCTCTGTTTTAAGTTCTTCCTTAGTTTTTGCCGAAATGGCTTTACCATCTATAATTTGCATTTTATTCAACCTCTTTTTGTTCTGTATCCTCCGCCTTTTGGGATATTACTTCTTCAAAGCCATCCACAAAAACGGGACTATATTCACTGTCATTTTTATGTTTTTTGCCTTTTATTTTAAAGACAACCAGCAAGCCTACACACGCAATACAAAGCAGTGCCGAAAGCAGGCTTGATACCCTGATGCCGCTTTGACCAAGCATTAGGCTGTCGGTACGAAGCAGTTCAATAAAGGTGCGCTCAAAACCGTACCAAGCGCCATAGCAAAGTGCTATTTGACCCTTATAAGCACGCCTTTTGCTTAGATAATGTAAAACAAAAAAGCCTAAAATACACCAAAGTGATTCATATAAAAAGCAGGGGTGTACCAGATTATTACTGCCAACCTCGGCAGCAATTTTGCTGCCCGTCATACCAAACCAGTCACTGCCTGTGAAGGTTCCATACGCCTCTTGATTTACAAAGTTGCCCCAACGACCGATACCCTGTCCAATCAAAAAACCGATTGAGGTTATATCCAGCGCCGCCAAAAGGCTGAACTTATAAATTCTTTGCATTATAAATATGGTTATTGCCGCGCCAATTACACCACCGTAAATGGCAAGCCCCCTAAAGCCGTGACCTGAAAAATTAAAGAAATCTTTAAAGGATGAAGCGGGGTCAAAAATGATGTAATATGCCCTGGCAGACAAAATGCTTAAGGGCAAAACAACCAAAAAGGAATCAAAAATATGGTTGGTGTTAATACCAAGCCGCTCACCATTTTTCATGCCGTAAAATAAAGCAAGCAAAACACCCACGGCAATTAAAATGCCGTACCAGTAAATATCCCACCCAAAAAGCGAAAATGCTACGGGGTTGACCGGTATGGTTATGCCAAAAATAGTAATACTACCCATTTTAGTTACCCCCTTTTTCAATTGGGTTAACAACCGAAAGGACTGCTTTTTCGGCGGTAAATACCGAAAGCTGATTTAAAATATCCTGCTTGGTTATTGATGCAAGGGCATCAAAATAATCAAACAAATTATATTCCAAAACCGCCGAATCGGTAAGCATACTGCATACGCCTTCGGCCGAATCAAATCGACGAATACCGCGACCATAAATTTCACGGCGGGATGCTTCAAAAAGCTTGTTATCAAAGCCGCCCGATTTTAACCTATCGGCCTCGGCCAAAATAAGGTTTAAAACCTCTTTCGGGTTATCAGATTCACCATCAAAAATCGGTAACGCAAAACCGCGACCTGTAAAATATTCAAATGAAAATTCTTCATTTATAAGGTCTTTTTCTAAAAGTGATTTATAAAGCGGTGATGCAGAGCCGGCCAGCATTTTAAGCAGTATTTCCATACCTGCTATTTGCTTAATTGTGGGGGTTTTAGCCCTGCCGCTTTCTTTAAAGCCTATGCAAAAAAGCGGTTTTGCAACATCTAAATTACAGCTTACAAGGTTTTGTTTAACATTGTCGGGTTCATTTTCAATAACTGCATTTGCCTTTTTGTTTTGGGTATCATCCACTGCAAGATTTTTATTTATAAAATCAAGCACTTGACCCTCATCAAAATCGCCCGCCAAAACCAAAAACATATTTGAAAGGTTATAAAAGCGGTTATAGCAATCATAAAGGGTTTTATCGGTTATTTTGGCAATTGACTGCACCGTGCCCGCAATATCAATACGCACAGGGTGGGTGTAAAACATACCCTCAAGCATATTAAACATTACACGCCAATTGGGCATATCGTCATACATTTTAATCTCTTGCCCTATTATGCCCTGCTCTTTATTAACTGTAGCCTCGGTAAAATAGGGTGAGCGAACAAAGTCTAAAAGGATTTTTAAATTATCATAAAACCTGTTAGAGCAGGAGAAAAGATAGCAGGTGCGGTCAAATGATGTGTAGGCGTTTGAATAGGCGCCCGTTTTGGCGTATTTTGAAAATGCGTCACCATCTTCACTTTCAAAAAGCTTATGCTCTAAAAAGTGGGCAATACCCTCAGGCAGGTCAACCTTTTGGCCGTTATCATCCAAATAGGCATTATCAACCGAGCCGTATTTTGTGCCAAAAATAGCATAGTTTGAACTAAAGCCGGGCATAGGGTACAAAAATATATTAAGCCCTGAGGAATGCTTTATAAGGGAGAATTTTTTATTTAAAAGACTGCTTTTTATTACACTTTTTTGCATAATTATTCCCCCTTTTTGCCCTGCGGCATAATTTTATAAACCGTATCAAGCCTATAAAGACCTGCGGCTTTAATAATATCCTCTTTAGTTACCTTTTCAATAAGGCTTATAAACTCCTCGGGGCTGATTGGCTCACCAAATGGGCGCATAGCATACCAACCGTCTAATGAGGCTTCAGAATCATTAAGGCAAGCAAGCGAATCTTTAATACTGCTTATGGCAAAATTTAATTCTTCATCTGTAAAATTGCCCTTTTTAAGCTCATTTAACTGGTTTAAAATTTCGTTTTCGGCCTTTTCGGCATTTTCACTTTCCACACCGCAGTCAACCAAAATATAACCCTTATTGCGGTTTGGACGGGCGGCACAGTAATAACAAAGGCTTAGCTTTTCCCTTACATTTGCAAAAAGCTTTGAGTAGGGACCGCCGCCAAACAAATCAGCAAATACTGTTAAAAAAGCAGTTTCCCTTTCACTGCCCACGCAATCGGTACAAAAGCCCATAACCAGCTTGCCTTGTGAAACATCCATTTCCTCCAAGATGCGATTGACTTCTGCCGCCGGTTTTTTAGGCACCGAAGGTGCTATAGCAGGTGTTATTCTTTCATAACCCTTAAGACCTTCTGCAATGCGGTCAAAAAGGCGGTCAGGCAGTTTTTTGCCAATTACCTGAATTCTAACCTCTGCTGAGGATAAAACCCTTTCAAAGGCATTAAAAAGGCTTTCACCCGTAATGGCTGCAACATCCTTTGCGCTACCTGTTTTAAGCTCACCAAAGGGTTCATCCTTATACATCTCTGCAATAATGCGGCTTATGGCATAACTGCGCTTATCATTAACTATGCCTGCAATTTTTTCTAAAGTAAGGCGTTTTTCACGCTCCACATCGGCCTTTAAAAAGCTACCGTTTTTAACCGATGGCTTAAAAAGCATTGAAATTAAAAGCTCTACCGCTTCATCGGCAACCTTATCACCGTTTGGAATATATTCATCATCAATAAAATACGAAAAAAATCTTAAAACCTGTGTATCACCGATTTTATCGGCTATGCCGCCAACATCGGCACCGTAAAGCTCATTAAGGCGCAGGTTTAAGGCGCTAAAATCGGGGTATTCAGCCGAACAGGATGAAAGCACAAAGGGCAGTAAAGCATTTACTGCAACCGTTTCCCTTTTCAGTGGCAGATATAGGTTAACCGAAATGTGTGTTGTTGAAAAACGATTATTCTGTATAAAAAGGCCATTAACACCCTTTGCTATTGGCACCAACTTCATTGATTTCACCCTACTTTTATAAAATGTTTTATATACTATTTTATTGTACCACAAAACGCGTCATACTCCAACAATTATTTTTATTTTTTTAGGCGATTTTTAAAAAAATTTAATAATTGAAAAAGATAAAGTGTTATAGTATAATATAAATATATAATAAAGAAAGGTGGTATTATATGCAAACAGCCCCCAAAAAGCAACATAAGCGCGGCGCACATGTTCGCACCAGACTTATGATTACTGCACTTTTAGTCTTGCTTCAAATTGCGCTTTTTTTAGTGCCAACATACCTTTTTGCAGATAGGACCACCTGGTTTTATATTTTACTGCAGGCAATAAGCGTTATAATTGTTATACGCATTATAAGTAAAAAGGGCAACCCAAGCTATAAGCTTACCTGGATTGTTTTTATACTGATTTTTCCGCTTGTGGGTGGGCTTTCATACCTTTTGTGGGGCGGAAGTCGTGTTTTTCCACATGTTAAGCGCCGTATGAAGCGATTTAGTGATGGTGAGGATGCCTTTTTAACGCAGGACCCAATGGTTAAAAACCGCCTTAATTATGATGACCTGCATCACTCAAGGCAGTCCGCCTACCTTAATAAAGCATCGGGCTTTCCTGTTTATGATAACACCGAATGCACCTATCTTTCCCCCGGTGAGACCGCACTGCCCGTAATTTTGCGCGAGCTTAAAAAGGCTGAAAAATTTATTTTTATTGAGTTTTTTATTTTGGCCGAGGATGATATGTGGGAGCAGATTCACACCGTCCTTTCAGAAAAGGCAAAAGCCGGTGTTGAAATAAGAATAATGTTTGATGATTTTGGCTCCATCACCAGACAGTACCGCGGTTTTGCTGAGCGCCTTAAGGCTGAAGGCATTAAGGTTAGCATTTTTAACCGCATAAAGCCCTCTGTAAATGTTTTTATGAACAACCGAAATCACCGTAAAATAATTGTTATTGACGGTAAGGTTGCCTTTACGGGCGGTATGAATATTGCCGATGAATATGTAAACACCACCGAGCGTTTTGGCTACTGGATGGACTGTGCAATAATGCTAAAGGGTCGTGCCGTTAAGTCCTTTACGGTTATGTTTCTTTCAATGTGGGCATTTTGTACCGGCAAAAAGCAACGGTACTCAAAGTTTGTTACCGATTATGTATGCCCCACAGCTGGCTTTGTTCAGCCATACTGCGACGGACCTATAAACGATAAAAACCCGGGTGAAGGCATTTATATGCAGATGCTTAACACCGCACAAAAGTATGTTTACATTGCCACCCCCTACCTTATAGTTGACAATGCTATGATTAGGGCGCTTACTTTGGCGGCGGAATCGGGTATTGATGTAAGAATTATAACACCCTTTGTGCCTGATAAAAAATATGTACACCCCGTAACACAGCACAGCTATGATGAACTGCTTGCTGCTGGGGTTAGAATTTTTGAGTACACGCCCGGCTTTATTCACTCTAAGCTTTTTGTGTCGGATGACAGGGTGGCTACGGTTGGTACCATAAATATGGATTACCGCAGCTTTTTCTTCCATTTTGAATGTGGTGTTTGGATGTGCGGCACCGATGCCGTTGCAGATATTAAAGGTCATTTTTTAAAGATGCAGAATGAATCAACCGAAATTGAGCTTAAAAAATGGCGCAAAAGACCGCTGCTTACCAAGATTAAGCAATCTGTACTTTATTTATTTGCACCCTTTATGTAAACAGGAGTTTTATTTATGAAAAAAACCTTTATCACATCTTTACTATGTCTTATCATCTGCCTTATTTTATCAACGACCGTATTTGCGGCAGAGGGCAAAATTTCTGCCACATCGGTAAAAGGCGCCGATGTCAACCACTTTACGGTTGAACTAAAAGTTGATAATAACCCCGGCTTTATTGCTATTCAGCCAAGTCTTGAATATGATAACACGGTGCTAAAGCTTATTTCTGTCGATAACGGTGAAATATTTGACGGAATATATATGAAGGGCAAGGCTGGCGCCACCCCCTACGACCTGATTTTAATGGATGCCACCGCCCCTGAAAACATTACCGAAACAGGTGTTTTAGCAAAATACACCTTTGAGGTTTTAAAAAATGTAGGTCAAACCGAAATTAAAATTAACATAAAGGACACCTCAGTGTATGGGTTGAGCAAGGATAAACCCTCCTTTAATACCTGTACCCTTAAGGTTGATTTAAAGGATGTATCAAATCTGCCCGTACAGCAAAACACATTATCCGCCACCAAGGTGGAGCAAAACACTTTGAGTTCTACCCCACAAAATGCCAACACTGAAGATAATGTGAGCCAGCAAAATCAGGGCGGTGAAGTTCAAACCAATCAAGGTGATGAAAACGCCTCTGACCAAGGGTTAAGCCAAAATACAATAATTTTAATCATTAGCTTTGGTGCAGTTGTTATTATAGGTGCTTTGGTTACAGGTCTGGCAATTTATAAGAAAAAGAAAAAATAAAAAATGTAATTAAAGAAAAAAACACCCCGTACATTGTACGGGGTGTTTTATTACTGTATTAGCTGTTACGGCTAAATTATTTAACCTCAACAGTTGCGCCAACCTCAGTAAGTTTGTTCTTGATTTCTTCAGCTTCATCCTTTGAGATAGCCTCTTTAAGAGTCTTAGGAGCGCCGTCAACAAGAGCCTTTGCTTCACCAAGGCCAAGACCGGTGATCTCACGAACAACCTTGATAACCTTAATCTTCTCAGCGCCTGCTGCTGCAAGAACAACGTCAAACTCGGTCTTCTCTTCAGCTGCTGCACCACCTGCTGCGGGAGCTGCTACTGCAACTGCTGCTGCGGCGGAAACGCCAAACTCTTCCTCAACTGCTTTAACGAGCTCTGAAAGCTCAAGAACGGTAAGAACTTTAAGTTCTTCAACAATAGCGGTAACTTTCTCAGATGCCATTTTAATTTCCTCCAATTAATAAAGTTTAATTTGTTTTTTAGTTTTTGTTTTTAATTATTCTGCTGCGGCCTCGGCGGGTGCATCACCTTTATCAACAATAGCCTGTACAGCGCGTGCAAAAGCAGCGATAGGCGCGTTGAAAGCACCAAGAACGGTAGCAAGTAAAACATCCCTTGTGGGGAGCTTTGCAAGAGCGTTGATGGTGTCAAGGTCAACTACCTTGCCGTCCATAAAACCACTCTTAATTTTGAAGTTGTCATGACCGTCAGCATATTTGCCCAAAATTCTGGGAGCTGCGGTATAATCATCCTCTGCGGTTGCAAGTGCGGTAGTACCGTTAAGAACCTCATCAAGACCTTCAAGACCTGCATCTTTAGCGGCAAAGCCTAAAAGGGTGTTTTTAACAACAGAGTACTTAACGCCTGCCTCACGGAGCTCTTTACGAAGAGCGGTATCATCAGCAACGGAAATACCCTTATAATCAACGAGAACACCGATGCATGAAGCCTTTACCTGCTCAGTAAGCTCAGCAACAACAACCTTTTTTTGTTCTAAAACCTTTTCACTTGGCATTTTTGTTTCACCTCCTGAAAGATAAAAATGCCTGCCCCGACATAACGAGGGCAGGCATAAAAATACTTATAAAAGAAGAATATTTACTTCTTAAGTAGCCTATCCTCGGCAGGGTTTACGGTAAACCTACCTGCTGTCTTGGGAATGCAACATTAGTATAATAACAAATCTTTAAAGAAATGTCAATACCTAATTTTAATTTTTATTAGTTACCAAAACGGGCAACATTAAGCTTAATGCCAGGGCCCATAGTGGTAGCAACTGCGCAAGACTTAACATACTGACCTTTGGTAGCAGCAGGCTTAGCCTTAACAATAGCACCCATAAGTGCTTCAAAGTTTTCTTTAAGCTTTTCTTCACCAAAAGAAACCTTACCAATGGGGCAATGGATGATGTTGGTTTTATCTAAGCGGTACTCAACCTTACCTGCTTTAGCTTCGGTAACAGCCTTAGCAACGTCAGGGGTAACGGTACCAGCCTTAGGAGTAGGCATAAGACCACGGGGGCCTAAAACCTTACCAAGACGGCCTACAAGACCCATCATATCAGGTGAAGCAATAACGGCGTCAAAGTCTAACCAGTTTTCGTTTTGAATCTTTGCAACCATTTCTTCAGCACCTACAAAATCAGCGCCTGCTTCTTCTGCGGCTTTAACATTGTCACCCTTGGTGATAACTAATACGCGAACGTCCTTACCAATACCGTTAGGAAGAACGATAGCGCCGCGAACCTGCTGGTCAGCCTGACGAGAGTCAACACCCAAGCGAACGTGGATTTCAACAGTTTCATCAAACTTTGCAGTAGCGGTTTTAACTGCGAGGCCCATAGCCTCATCTAAATCATAAAATTTGCCTGTTTCAAGCAATTTTACGCTTTCATTATATTTTTTTCCGTGTTTCATTGTTTTACCTCCAAATAAAGTGGTTAAATCGGATTTTTTCCTCCCACCCAGGAGCACTAATCGATTACTTCAATGCCCATGCTGCGTGCTGTACCGGCAATCATGCTTGCGGCAGCTTCAACAGAGGCGGCGTTAAGGTCGGGCATCTTCTGCTCGGCAATCTTAGTAACCTGCTCTTTGGTGATTTTAGCAACCTTGGTCTTGTTAGGAACGCCTGAACCGCTCTCAATTCCGCAAGCCTTTTTAATTAAAACAGCTGCGGGTGGAGTTTTGGTTACAAAACTGAAAGAGTGGTCTGCATAAACAGTGATAACAACCGGAATGATAAGACCTGCATCATTCTTTGTGCGTTCGTTAAATTCCTTGGTGAAAGCCATGATGTTTACACCGTGCTGACCAAGTGCAGGGCCGACCGGAGGGGCCGGAGTTGCCTTTCCAGCAGGAATTTGCAGTTTAATATAGCCAATAATTTTTTGAGCCATTTTTTGCACCTCCAAAATTGTGGTAAGATAGCTTATATTTTTGCTATCGGTCGGAGCCACTAGTGTTTTTTAGCTCCTCCCACTTGGCAGAAACCTTTCTGCCCTTTGTTTGCCTAAAGCAAATCATATTAGAACGCAGGTATAACCTGGTCTAACTCCATCTCGGCAGGGATTTCCTGACCAAGCATAGAGATTTTTACGTTAACTACGCCTGCCTCGGTATCAATTGAAATAACCGAGCCTTCCATACCCTTAAGGGGACCGGAAGTGATTTTAACCAAGTCACCAACCTGGTAACTGATTTCAACAGTGCGCTTTTCAACGCCAAGTGCGGCAACCTCTGCATCCGATAACGGAACCGGCTCAGAAGCAGGACCTACAAAGCCTGTTACACCGCGGGTGTTACGAACAACATACCATGAGTCGTCAGTAACTATCATTTTGATAAGAACATAACCGGGGAAGATTTTACGCTCAACCTCACGGACTTTATCCTCCTTAACCTCTGTAACGGTTTCGGTAGGGATTTTAATGTCCAAAATCAAATCTTGCATTTTGCGGTTTTCTACCATTTTTTCCAAATCGGTAGCAACCTTG
>JAFNZJ010000058.1 GCA_017382915.1 Clostridia bacterium
ATAGTTTAAAATATTTTCCACCTCATCTGTATTTTAATAGGTTTTCCACCTCATCCGAGTTTTGCTTTGCAAAACCCACCTTCCCCTGGGGGGGAAGGCTTCAGTGGTGTACAAGTTGATAAGTTTATAGTTTATAACTATCATTGCCTTGCAAGGCAATTTAGCAAACCCCCGTTTAGATGAACTAAACGGGGGTTTATAATCAGTCTTCAAAAACAGGCTCTTCCATATCATCTGGTACCTTGCGGGCAATAGCAATAGGGGTTTGCTGGTCAGACTGGTCAAGTGGATTATCACCAAACATCTGCCTTGCCATTTGCAGGGTAATATCATCGGTTGACTTGCCTAAAATTTCAAGTCCCAAATCATTGGCATCAAGCATAACTACATAACAGCCTGTATGCTCGGCAAGCTCTTTGCAAACCTTGTCAGGCTCCAGCGGGGCCATTTTAGCGTACTTATTATATGGGGGTATAACATATTCACCCGGGCCGTCAATTGAACGGGCCTTAGGGCCAACAACATTGTAAAAAACACCCTTAATGCCAAAAGGCTTGGTAACGGCGGCACAAACACAGCCCAAAAGAATAATTGGCAGGCCGCAGTCACGAATTGCCAGCTCCATAGTATAGGGGCTGCCAAGACCAATGCCATAGGGCGACTTGGTAACAAACTTTACCAAAAACCTTGCCCACCAAGATGGCTTAATCTCATCAATGTGCCAGGCGCGACCCTGACTAATGGCAACCATTTTTTCACTTAAGAAAATACCGTCACCCTCCATAAGATAGGGTTTAACATATTTGTCCATAAGTTCTTTTAAATCGTCGCCCTTAACTACAACATGGGTTTTAACAGGGTAACGGGCATAGCGACCAAAATCAGTGTCAACAATAAGCTTTTTGCCACGATTTGGGCGGAGCTTACTCATATCGGGTGTACTCATTTTAAACATCTTCCTTTTAAGCGGCGTACCGCATAAATATTCATAAACCCATTATACGGCATTTGCACCCTAAAAGCAAGTAAAAGATAAAAATTTATTCCTTAATTTTACTCCTTACAAAAAGCCCCTTAAAGCCACCCCAGTTAAACGGAATAATGGGGTAAAGGTAGCCCCGCCCGTTAAGGGTTTTGGTAAGCAGCAGGGTAAGGGTTGTCAGCACCAAACCGCCAATAAAGCCCCAAACACCTAAAAGCTCGGTCAAAAGTAAAAGTCCAATGCGAATAAACTTTTGGGCATAGCCCATTTCAAAGCTTGGCTGTGAAAAGCCCGCAATGGCAACAAAGGCCATATAAAGTATACACTCGGCCTCAAACCAGCCGGCATTTATTGCAAATTCTGAAAGTATTAAACCACCAATAATGCTCATTGAGCTTGAAAGGTTGTCGGGCGTGTTTAGTGATGCTATACGCAGTCCATCAATTATAAATTCCAGTATTAACAGTTGTAAAAATATTGGTATTACGGGGGTCTGGTCCAACTTTATAAAGCTTAACCAGTCGGGTATATATGCGGGGTTATTTATAAGCAGTAAAAAAAGCGGGGTCATTATTACTGTTATAACCGATATTAACTGTCTGGTTATTCTTATATAGCTTGCCGTAAGTGGGGGAAAGTAGTAGTCGTTAGCCTCTTTTGTAAAATCGGCAAAGGATGTCGGCAGCACCATAACGGTGGGTGAATTATCCATAATAAGCAGCACCCTACCCTCTAAAAGGCAGGCGCTGGCATAATCGGGTCGCTCGGTGTATTTAATTTTGGGGAACGGGTTAAAAAACGCAGTCGGCACCAACACCTCTGCCAATGCCTGTTGCGTCATTGAAATACCCTTTAGGCTAACCCCTTTTAGCTTTTTGCGTAAAATGTCCACCGTTTTTTGGTCGCTTTTACCCTCTAAAAAGCATATGGCAATATCCACCTTTGAGCGGTCACCAATTTGATAATACTCCATACGCAGTGAGTAGTCCCTGACCCTGCGCCTAATCATGGCGGTGTTGAAAATCAGCGTTTCCACAAAGCCGTCCTTTGCGCCCCGCATGGTGCGGTCTTTTTCCGGCTCACTTACCGACCTTACAGGGTAGGTTCGCGTATCCACCAATAAAAAGTCGCTAATGCCATCAATTACAATTACTGCCACCCCTGAAAGTATAGCGGTGCAGGCGGTGTCGGCATCGGCAGTGTCCTCCACCTCAACATAGGGCATAAATCGTGCAGAAAATTCCTTTGCAGTATCAAGACCCTGCAACTGTTCGGGCTTTATTCTAAATAAAAACTCCAGTATTTTTTCAAAAACCTCATCCTTAATAAAACCGTCAACAAAATACATTGCCGCCTTGCGGCCGCCAATTATAAGCTCCCTTTTAATCAGGTCAAAGCTTTTATCGGTATTAAGTCTTGAGTCAATTTCTTTTGCCAGCTCATCATATCTGTTAAGCATAAAAACACCCCTTTATGGTATTTTGCACCAAAAGGGGTTGTTAATACTTTTGATATGTTATTTTTTTGTGGTACTGCCAAAACCGCCGTTTCTGACACCGTCGGCATCATCATCTACCGTTATGGCAAATGGCATAAATATTCCCTGTGCAAAGCCCTGACCTGTCTGGACGGTTAATGTTTTATCATCCGAACAGTTGGTCATACGAATCATAATATGACCCTCATTGTCAGAATAAAAGTAATCACTGTCAATAATGCCTACCGTGTTATTAAGCCTTAGGCGGTATTTAAAGCCAAGGCCGCTGCGGGGGTAAAGCATTAAAACATAGCCTTCATCAATCTCGGCTCTAATGCCGGTTGGTACAGTTATCTCCTGCCCAGGGGCAAGGGTAAAATCAAATGGGGCAAAAAAGTCATACCCGGCAGAGCCCACAGTGGCGCGGCGGGGCAGCTTTATGGCATCATATACGGCATCGGCGGTATTGCCATTATAGCTTTCTAAAAACTTATGTTTACTTACCTTATGAAATTTAGCAACCTTATTCATAATAAACACCTCATTTACATATATAAGTATACATCACCTAAAACTTAAAATCAACGAAAAAATAATTTTCCTTACCCCCTTGACAAATGGGGCGGGGTGTGGTATTATAATTTGCGACAATAAAGTAGGGCAGTTTAAACCGTTCTCACCCCCAAGGCTTACTAAAGGGGTTAATAAGTTCATTTACCCGCTAGTGGTGGGTAATATCTTATTATGTGTACTAGGCACGAATGGTTTATAAAAAACTGTTCGTGCTTTCATTTTTGCACCAAAGGTGCAACCATTTTTGGAGGTGCTTATTATTAGCATTAAAGAGTTAACCATAAATGAGGACATTCGCGAAAAGGAAGTCCGCGTGATTGACACTGACGGTTCTCAGCTTGGCATTATGGCAACCGCTAAGGCTATTGAGCTTGCCTACGGCAAGGATTTAGATTTAGTTTGCCTTTCGCCCAACACCGACCCCGTAGTTTGCAAAATTATGGATTACGGTAAGTACCGTTTTGACCAGGCAAAGCGTGAAAAAGAATCTCGCAAAAACCAAAAGGTTGTTGAAATGAAGGAGATTCGCTTGGGTCTTAGCACCGATGTTCACGACTTTGAAACAAAGGGTAATCATGCAAAGCGCTTTCTTACCGATGGGCACAAGGTAAAGGTTTCAATTCGTTTTCGTGGCCGTGAACTGGGTCACCCTGAAATCGGTTTAGAAAACATGGCTCGCTTTGCTGAATATTGTGCAGAAGTTTCGGTGGTTGAAAAGCCCGCTAAAATGGAAGGCCGCAATATGCTAATGTTTTTAGCACCCAAACCTAATAAGTAATTAAAAGTTTTTAAGGGAGGACTTTAAAATGCCTAAAATCAAAACTCACAGTGGCGCAAAAAAACGCTTTAAGCTTACCAAAACCGGTAAAGTAAAGCGCGCACACGCTTACAAATCACACATTCTTAACAAGAAAACAACCAAGCGTAAGAGAAATCTTCGCAAGACCGTAGTTGCCAACGTTACCAATGTTGCAGCGGTCAAGAAAATGATTCCTTATAAATAAGAAGTAACAACGGAGGTAACTATAAATGGCACGTATTAAAGGCGCAATGATGACGCGCAAAAGAAGAAAAAAGGTTTTAAAACTTGCTAAGGGTTATTTTGGTGCTAAGCACAGACTCTTTAAAACTGCTAAAGAGGCAGTTATGAAATCGGGCAACTATGCCTATATTGGCCGTAAACTTAAAAAGCGTGATTTCCGTCGCTTATGGATTACTCGTATTTCTGCCGCTGCTAAAATGAACGGTATGAACTACTCCACCTTTATGAACGGTCTTAAAAAAGCCGGCGTAGAAATGAACCGCAAAATGCTTGCAGACTTAGCTGTTAACGATGCAAACGGCTTTGCTACTCTTGTAAAAACTGCTAAAACTGCGCTCGAAAAATAACTTTTCATCGCCCGGGTGTTCTCTCGGGCGGTTTTTTTAACCTTAAATTTTGGGGGTGAACAGGTGATGATTTCATCAAAGGATAATGCTAAAATTAAGGCTGTGGCAAGGCTTGTTACATCGGCAAAAGCAAGGCGTGATAGCGGTATGTTTGTGCTTGAGGGCACCCGCCTTTCTGCCGAAGCGTTGGGTGATAATATCCGTATTTGTGAAATGTATTACACAAATAATGTTGCGGCATCAAACCCCACACTTATAAGCAATTTAAGGGCAAGGGCCAACTTTGAAACCGAGGTTAGTGAGTCGGTTTTTGAAAAAATATCTGACACCTGCTCACCACAGGGCGTACTGCTGGTAGTGCAGTTTAAAGCCCCCGTTTCAGTGCCCGATAACGGCCGCTTTTTGGCCTTTGAAATGGTACAGGACCCATCAAATCTGGGCGCCGCCGCCCGTACGGCTGAGGCGCTTGGCTTTGCAGGTATAATACTGTCTAAAAAGGGTGCCGACCCATATTCCCCAAAATCACTTCGCGCATCTATGGGGGCATTACTTCGCCTGCCCATAATATATTCTGATGACTTTTTAGCCACCCTTGAAGGCTTTAAATTAAAGGGTTTTAACATTAACGGCACAGTGGTTGATGCTAACGCCACCAAAATAAATACAGTAAGCTTTAGTCAAAATGAGGTTACTGTAATAGGCAATGAGGCCAACGGTATGACCGATGCGGCAAAGTCGGTTTGCGACCGACTGCTTACCATACCAATGGCGGGTAGGGCAGAATCGCTTAATGCCGCCGCGGCCGCCGCCATTGTCATGTGGGAGATGTGCCGATGAATAATGCTGTACCCCCATTTACCAAGGAATTTGGCTATATTAAGCTCGCCCGCATTTTAAAGCCGGGCAGTCGCAAGCTTATGGAGGTTTTAAACACCTTTGGCAGTATTGAGCGCATTAGCGCCCTAACCTTAAAAGAGTGGATAGAAAGCACCATTTTAACCCCTGCCGAGCTTGCAGGTATAAAGCGCATCAATGACAGCGAAATATATGAAATTATAAAATACTGCAAATTAAACGGTATTAGAATTATCACCCCGGAGGATGATGAATATCCCAATAATTTGCGGTATATTGAAAATCCGCCAACCGTACTTTATGCAAGGGGTGAAAGGCTTGACAGCACCGCCCCCATAATTGGCATAGTGGGTGCCCGCAAATCTACCGACTTTGGTAATAAAGCGGCATATTCACTTGCCGCCAAGCTTGCAATGTGCGGCTTTACGGTTATAAGCGGCGGCGCAGTAGGGGTGGACAGCTTTGCCCACAAAGGCGCTATGAATGCAGGCGGTAAAACCATTATGGTGCTTGGCTGCGGTATGGACAGTGATTATTTACCCGTTCAACAGCCGCTTAGAATTATGGCCGAGCAAAACGGCACAGTCATTTCAGAATTTGAACCAAAGGTGCCGGCAAGCAGATATACATTTCCTATTCGCAACAGACTTATTTCGGCACTTTCATCGGGTGTAGCGGTAATTGAAGCAGGGCTTCACAGCGGTGCCTTAATTACGGCTACATACGCAATGGAACAGGGTAAAGAAATTTTTGCTTTGCCCGGTAGATTAGACCAGGTGCAGTATGGCGGCACAAATGAACTGCTTCGTGATGGGGCAATCCCGCTTTTAAAGGTGGAGGATATATTAGAAGTATATACCGGCCGCTTTGGGGATAAACTCAAACTGTGCGGCGAACTAACACCCGAAGTTAAGCAGGGTTACTCAGCAGAGGTGGCCCGCCTTGGCGGTAAACCCGCGCGCACCGCACCTAAAAAGGCGAATGTAATAAAACCAAATGATAGCGAAAGACCGGCAGAGAATACACCGCCTACTAAACCTGCGGAATTTACTAATGCCGACCAACTACCCTGCGGTCAAAACGCAAAAAAGGTTTACAGCGCCTTCACACAAAACATAGAATTTTCTGATACACTGTCAAATATAAGCGGTGTTACGGGTGGCGATTTCATAGCCGCCGTAACCGAGCTTGAAATATTTGGCTTTATAAAGGCAGTGCCCGTTGGCAGATATGAAAAAATAAAGTAATTTTTTGTTTTATTGGTTTTTTAGTTAGTATATGGAGTGAAATTTTTAATGTCAAAACTTGTTATTGTTGAGTCACCGTCTAAAATAAAAAGTGTAAAAAAATATCTGGGTAATGATTATAATGTTATGGCCTCAAAGGGTCATGTTCGTGATTTGCCCAAAAGCGCCCTTGGTGTAGATGTTGAAAATAATTTTAAGCCACAGTATGTAAATATGGCCGATAAAAAGACCCTTATTAAGGAGCTTAAAGAGGCGGCCGATAGCAGTGAAATGGTTTACCTTGCAACCGACCCCGACCGTGAGGGTGAGGCTATTTCGTGGCACTTGGCACAAATTTTAAAGCTTGATATGAACGCCGAAAACCGCGTTTACTTTAATGAAATAACCAAAACAGGCGTTAAAAACGGTATGAGCAACCCCAAAAAGCTTGATTTAGATTTGGTGGATGCCCAGCAGGCTCGCCGTGTGCTTGACCGTATAGTTGGTTATAAGCTCAGCCCCTTTTTATGGAAAAAGGTTAAAAGCGGTCTTTCTGCAGGTCGTGTTCAGTCGGTTGCTTTGCGCCTTATAGTTGACAGAGAGCGTGAAATTGAAGCCTTCATACCCGAAGAATATTGGAGCATTGAAGGTCAGTTTAAAAAGGATGATAACACCTTTAGCGCCCACTTCCACGGCGCTAATGACGGCAAAAAAATCACCATCCATAATGAGGATGAGGTAAATGCACTTATTGCCGAGCTTAAAGCGTCGGCATATTCGGTTGAAAATGTTAAAAAGACCAAGAAAAAGGTGCAGCCCGCACCCCCATTTACCACCTCCACCCTCCAGCAGGAGGCATCACGCAAGCTTGGTTACACAGGTCAGCGCACCATGAAAATCGCACAACAGCTTTATGAAGGTGTTGCGGTTGATGGCAGTCCTACAGGTCTTATAACCTATATGCGTACCGACTCGCTTAGAATTTCTGAGGAGGCTAGGCAGGCCGTTACAAATTATGTAACCAGAATTTACGGTAACGATTATTTACCCGCAAAGCCCCGCTACTTTAAAAGTAAGGCATCGGCGCAGGATGCCCATGAAGCCATCCGCCCAACCGATGTGGAGTTAACCCCCGCCTTGGTACGCGCTGCCCTTACCGATGAGCAGTTTAAGCTTTACTCCCTTATTTGGAGCAGGTTTGTATCCAGCCTTATGGCCGAGGGACTAAATGATGTTGTTTCGGTTGATATTGTCACCGATAAATATATGTTTAAGGCAAGTCAAACCACCATGTGCTTTGACGGCTTTACCGTGCTTTATCAAGAGGGCAAGGACACCGTTGATGATGAAAAAAATTACAGCTTACCCCCACTCAAAAAGGGTGATGAGCTTAAAAATACCAAGCTTACCCCAAAACAGCACTTTACCCAGCCGCCTGCCAGATTTAATGAGGCAACACTTATAAAGGCGCTGGATGAATATTGCATCGGTCGTCCATCCACCTATGCCCCCATTTTAAGCAACATAATGTCCAAAGATTATGTTGAAAAAATTCAAAAAGCCTTAAAGCCAACCGCACTTGGTATGGTTGTTACCGACCTGCTTAAGGAACATTTTGAAAAGATTGTTGATGTTAAGTTTACCGCAGGTATGGAACAGTCGCTTGATAAAATTGAAAACGGCGACACCAAGTGGGAAAAACTACTTGAGGATTTCTATAACGATTTTGAAAATAGCCTAAAAATTGCTGAAACAGCCCTTGGCGGACAAAAGGTTAAGGTGCCGGAGGTTGAAAGCGATGAGGTTTGTGAGCTTTGCGGCAAAAAAATGGTTATTAAAAACGGCCGTTTTGGTAAATTCCTTGCCTGCCCCGGTTTTCCACAGTGTAAAAATGCTAAACCCTTGCCGGAGGATGAGGTTAAAGAACCCTGCCCCAAATGCGGCGGCAAGCTTGTAAAACGCAAAAGTAAAAAGGGTAAAACCTTTTACGGCTGCTCTAAATATCCTGAATGTGATTTTACCGCCCCGGGCATACCAACCGGTGAAACCTGCAGTGAATGTGGCGGTTATATGATTAAGGGTATAAGGGGTAAAAACTACTGTATAAACAGTGATTGTCCCACCCGTGTTGAGGGCAGAAAAAAGGCCGAAGAAAAGAAAAAAGCTTCACCTAAAAAATCCCCCTCAAAAACAAAGGCAAAGGGCAAATCAAATGAATAATTCAGTAAAAATTATAGGTGCAGGCCTTGCCGGGTGTGAGGCCGCCTTTGCTTTGGCAAACAGGGGCGTAAAGGTAACTCTGTTTGAAATGAAGCCGATTAAAAAGTCCCCCGCCCATAAAACCGACCTTTTTGCAGAGCTTGTTTGTTCAAACTCGTTAAAGGCTATGAGGGTTGAATCTGCCGCAGGCCTGCTAAAGCAGGAAATGCGAATTTTAGGCTCACTAAGTCTTTTGGCGGCCGATGAAAATTCAGTCCCCGCGGGCGGCGCCCTTGCGGTGGAAAGGGTAGGCTTTGCCACCTATATTACCGAAAAAATTAAAAATCACCCAAATATTCAGGTGGTAAGTGAGGTTGTTACCGAAATTCCCGATGACGGCATTGTAATTATTGCCACAGGACCCCTTACCGATGATGCCTTGGCAGTGAACATTAAAAATAAGCTTGGCAGTGAATATTTAAGCTTTTATGATGCCGCCGCGCCAATAGTATCGGCCGATTCTATTGATATGGATTCGGCGTTTTTTGCCAGTCGTTACGGCAAGGGTGATGGCGATGATTATATAAACTGTCCCCTTGAAAAGGATGAGTATGAAGTATTTCATACCGAGCTTGTTTCGGCCGAAAGGGCACTGCTTAATGAGTTCGATAAAAACCCCAATGTTTATGAAGGCTGTATGCCAATTGAAATACTTGCATCACGCGGGGTGGACTCCATACGCTTTGGTCCTATGAAGCCGGTTGGTCTTACCAACCCTAAAACGGGCAGACGCCCCTATGCGGTGCTTCAGCTTCGCAAGGAAAATGTAAGTGGCAGTATGTATAATTTAGTTGGTTTTCAAACCAATTTAAAGTTTGGTGAGCAAAAAAGGGTGTTTTCACTTATCCCTGCGCTTAAAAATGCAGAATTTTTGCGCTATGGTGTAATGCACCGCAACAGTTTTATTGATTCACCAAAGCTGCTTGATAAAAATCTTTCATTAAAATCTGATAACCGCATATTTTTTGCAGGTCAGTTTTCTGGTGTGGAGGGTTATATGGAATCGGCGGCATCGGGTATTTTGGCGGGCATAAATGCATATAAAATGCTTACCAACACCCCGCCCGTAATACTACCAAAAACCACTATGCTTGGCGCAATGGTGGACTATATAACAAACGAACAAACCGTAAAATTCCAGCCAATGGGCGCTAATTTTGGGCTACTTCCCGCACTGGATGTCCACATTAGGGACAAAAAGGAAAGGTATAAAGCCTTAGCAATGCGCGCACTTGATGATTTGGCAAACGTAAAGGAGCTTATGGACTAATGAAAATTATAGTAGATGCCTTTGGCGGCGATAATGCACCGCTTGCCGTTTTGCAGGGAGCAGAGCAGGCAGTAAAGGAATATAAAATAGAAGTTTTGCTTTGCGGCGATAAGGAAAAAATTCTTCAGTGTGCAAAGGAAAATAACATATCACTTGAAGGCACCGAAATTTTGCATACCGATGATATTATGAGTATGCATGATGACCCTGCTGAGATTGTAAAATCAAAGAAAAACAGCTCAATGGCGGTTGGTCTTAAAGCCTTGGCAGACGGTCTTGGTGATGCCTTTGTTTCGGCAGGCAGCACCGGTGCTTTGGTTGTAGGCGGCTCACTTATTGTTAAGCGCATTAAGGGTGTTAAAAGGGTTGCCCTTGCATCCTTTATACCCGGCAAAAATAACAACTACCTTATGCTTGATATTGGCGCCAATGCCGATTGCCGCCCCGAAATGCTTTATCAGTTTGGTATAATGGGCTCGGTTTATATGGAAAAGGTTGACGGCAGGGAAAACCCCACCGTAGGACTTCTTAATATAGGCACCGAGGACACCAAGGGTGGCGAGCTTCAAAAAGAAAGCTACAACCTTTTAAAGAATGCCCCCATCAACTTTGTAGGCAATGTTGAGTCAAGGGAAATACCTAAAGGTGACATTGATGTAGTTGTTACCGATGGCTTTACAGGTAACATAGCCCTTAAGCTTATTGAAGGTGTAAGCCTTACAATGTTTTCAATGATTAAAAAGGTGCTTTACAGCAGCCTTAAAAATAAAATTGCCGCACTTATGATTAAAAAAGGTCTTTATGAAATTAAGGCAAAATCAGATTATACAGAAATTGGCGGCGCACCTTTGCTTGGTACCCGTAAGCCTGTGTTTAAGGCACATGGTTCATCCAACGGCAAGGCAATTAAAAACGCCATTGGCAAGGCAGCGGCTTTTGCAGGCAATGGCGTAATAGAAAAAATTTCGGGCAGTTTAGCCTCAAATGAGGACTAATTTTTATTTAGGAGCAGGTTATGGAGCAGTTAGAAAAAAATCTGGGCTATACCTTTAAAAATAAAGCGCTACTGCAAAATGCATTGGCACATTCATCCTACGCTAATGAAAAAAAGGGAACAATAACTTCAAATGAGCGGTTGGAATTTTTAGGCGATTCGGTTTTATCTATAATCGTGTCAGAATATATTTATTCATCCTTTCCCAACCTGCCCGAAGGTAGGCTTACCAAACTTCGCGCATCGCTTGTGTGTGAGCAAACACTTTGCTCATTTTCAAAGCAGCTTGGCGTAGGTGACTGCCTACTGCTTGGCAAGGGTGAAAAGGCAAACGGCGGTGATGAACGCCCGTCAATTCTGGCAGATGCCTTTGAGGCTATCTTGGCCGCCATTTATCTGGATGGCGGTATTGAGCCTGCAAAGCGCCATGTTTTGCGCTTTGTTAAGGAGGAGCTTTCTCATTTAGAGCATGAGAATTTTAAAGACTATAAAACCGAACTTCAAGAGATTATTCAAAAAAATCCCGAAGAAAAGCTGTCTTATGTGCTTAAGGGTGAAAGCGGTCCCGACCACGATAAATGCTTTACTGTTGAGGTGCATTTAAACTCAAATGTTATTGGCGTTGGCACAGGTCACAGTAAAAAAATGGCCGAGCAGGCAGCCGCCCGTCAGGCACTAGAACTTATGGGAATTGAATTATGAGGCACGGCAATATTTCGGTTTTTGTGCCGCATATAGGTTGTCCGCACCGTTGCAGCTTTTGTAATCAAAACGCAATAACGGGCAAAAGCCTTGCCCCCACAGCCGATGATGTTATAAACGCAGTTAAAACTGCATCAGAAAGGACAGATTATAACCCCGCCCTTACCGAGCTTGCCTTTTTTGGCGGCAGCTTTACCGCCATTGATAGGGACTATATGACCACCCTTTTAAACGCAGGCTATGAATTTGTTAAGGCCGGCATAGTTTCGGGCATTCGTATTTCAACCAGACCCGATGCAATAAATGAAGGCATCCTTGACCTTTTAAAGAAGAAGGGTGTTACCGCAATTGAGCTTGGTTGTCAAAGTCTTGATGATGATGTTTTAAAGCTTAATCACCGCGGTCATACCGCGCAGGATGTTTCGGCGGCAGCGGCCCTTATTAAAAGTTATGGCTTTTCACTTGGTCTGCAAATGATGACCGGCCTTTATGGTGATACCGATGAAAAGTCCATAGCTACCGCAAATAAAATAATATCACTTGGTGCCGATACAGTGCGTATTTACCCTACCGTACTGCTTAAGGGCACACACCTTTATTCGCTTTACCAAAAGGGGCTTTATGCGCCCCAAACATTGGATGCGGCGGTGGACCTTACTGCAAAGCTTTTAATAATATTTCAAAAAGCGGGTGTAAAGGTAATAAGAACAGGACTTCACACCCTTGATGAAGAACGGTTTGTAGCAGGTCCTTGGCACCCCGCCTTTGGTGAGCTTTGTAAAAGTCAGGTCCTGCTTACCAAGGTGTTGGAGCTTATAAAAATTAAGAATTTACCAAAGGGCGATGTAACCATTTTTGTACCTACGGGTATGACCTCTGCAATGGTAGGTCAAAAAAGAAAGAATGTTGATTTTTTAAGCAAAATAGGGTATAATTGTAAGATAATTGAAAAGCAAATTCTTGATATTTCTATTACATAGGGGTTAGCACCTCTAAAAAGGAGTAAAACTGTGCGAATAGAATCAATTGACATAGTTGGATTTAAGTCCTTTGCGGACAAAACCACACTTAAATTCGGTCGCGGACTTACTGCAGTTGTAGGCCCTAACGGTAGCGGTAAAAGTAATGTTTCTGATGCCGTCCGTTGGGTACTTGGTGAACAGTCCACCAAAAGCCTGCGCGGTACCAGTATGGAGGATGTAATCTTCAGTGGTACAGCCAAGCGTAAGCCCCACGGTTTTTGTGAAGTAACCATTCATTTTGATAATTCTGACAGGGGCCTTAATTTTAATGAAGATAAGGTTTCGGTTACACGCCGTTATTACCGTTCACATGAAAGTGAGTACGCAATAAACGGCGTTTCGGTGCGTCTTAAGGATGTTCACGAGCTGTTTATGGATACAGGTCTTGGTCGTGACGGTTATTCAATGATAGGTCAAGGTAAAATTGATAATATTGTCAGCACAAAATCAAATGAGCGCCGCGACATTTTTGAAGAGGCTTCGGGTATATCCCGCTACCGCTACCGCAAAATTGATGCCGAGCGCCGCCTTACCGCCGCCGAGGAAAACTTACTTCGCCTGCGCGATATTTTGGAAGAACTCCGCTCACGCGTGGGTCCTTTAAAGGAACAAAGTGAAAAGGCCGAAAAATTCCTTGTTTTAGCGGCTGAGAAAAAGAACCTTGAAATCGGTCTTTGGCTTCGTATGCTTGAAGATTCAAAAGAAGCCTTCAGAAAGCAAGAAAGCAAAATTGCAGTTGCTACCGAACAGTACCGACAAATTGAATCTCAACTTACCGATTTTGATAACACCATCGAAAAAAATTCGGCAGATTTAGTTAACATTTCAATGATAGTGGACGAGCTTAAGCTAGGTATTGCCACCCTTGAGGAGCAGATTGCCCGTACCGAGGGTGAAATAAACCTTGCCAAAGCCAATATCCTGCATAACAATGAAAATATCGCCCGCTATAATGATGAAAAAAATAAACTTGCCCTGTCTGATGAAAGCGCAGTGGCAGAAAAGGCAAAAAAGCAGGCTGAAATTACCGACCTTGAAAATAAAGCGGCTGAAATTAAGTCCCAGGCCGACACAATAAGTGAAAAGCTTTCAACCCTTATTCAAAGCAGTGAAAGTATCTCTCGCCAGCTTGAAAGTAAGGCTATGGAGCTTAATTAGCTTTCATTACAGCTTTCAGAGTATAGGGTGAGTGAAGTAACCTCTCGTTCATCCATTGCTGAAATTGCCTCCCGTAAAGAGGCCATCATTTTTGCCGAAAATGAAAAGCAGCAGGAGCTTGATGCCCTTAATGCTGAAATGGCAGAGCTTGGTAAAGACCTTGAGCGCGCAAATGATACCATAACCTCGCACGAAAATACAATAAAGGGTTATGAAATGCGCCTTAACAGTCGCAAACAGTCGGCAGAAGAGCAAAAGCAACTGGTTGATAAGCTTGGTTTAGATATTTCTGAAAAAATCCGTAGAGCCGGCATTTTAGAGGATTTACAAAAAAATATGGAAGGCTATCAGCTTTCTGTAAAGGCCTGCATTGCTGAGGCGGAAAAGGGTCTGCTTAGCGGCATACACGGTCCTGTTTCGGGTCTTATTAAGGTGCCCAAGCAGTATTCAGTTGCCATTGAAATTGCTTTAGGCTCGGCCGCACAGAACATAGTGGTTGATACCGACAGCGATGCTAAAAAAGCCATCCGCTTTTTAAAGGCAAATAATAAGGGTCGCGCTACCTTCCTGCCACTTACATCAATTAAGGGTCGCATTTTCAGTGAAGAAAAGCTTGATGACCAGTATGGATATGTTGGTATGGCAGATGCCCTTATTGATTTTGATAAAAAGTATACCGATGTTATATCTTCACTTCTTGGCAGAACCGTAATAGTGGAGGATATTGACGCCGCCACCACCATAGCCAAAAAATACGGCTACCGCTTTAAGGTGGTTTCGCTTGACGGGCAGGTGGTTAATCCCGGCGGTTCACTTACAGGTGGTTCACTTGGTAAGCATTCGGGTCTTCTTAGCCGCGCAGGTGATATTGACGCCCTTAAAAATGAGGCAAAGAAGCTTGAAGAAAAGCTTAATGAGGAACAAAATAAATACAATGCAGCCCTGTCGGCACTTGCCGCGGCAGAGGCCGAGGTAACAGCCGTTAAGAGTGAGGCCATCACAGCGTCAGAGGATAAAATCCGTATTGAGGGTGAAATCCGCCGTGTTTCACAGCTTGTTGCCGCCGCAAAGATTAGTTTGGCAGAGCTTGAAAAAGAAAAGCAGGATTCTGATGATAGGGCAAAAAGGCTTGAGGAATCGGCAAAGCAGGCAAATGAAAAAATAGCCGAGCTTACTAAAACCGAGGCCGAAATTAAGGCAAAAATGGATGAGATGAACGGCGGCAGGGATGAAACTGCCGATGAGCGTGAAGCCCTTAGCACCAAGCTTACCGAGCTTAGGCTTTTAACCGCCGCCACCGAAAAGGATATTGAAAACACCCGCCTTGCAGTTCAGTTGCTTGATGCATCTGTAACAGGCCGTTTTGAGCAGGCAAGCCAGCTTGATGCCGAGCTTGAAGCCGCCATTCAAAAGGGCAGTGATTTTGAGGCCGAAATTGTAAATCTTAAGCAGGCTATTGATGATGCCAAGGCACAGATTGAACAAAAGCAAAAGCAGGTTGAAGAAAACCTTGTAAAGCGCAATGAAATTGAAGCATCTTCGGTTAACCTAAGGCAGACCGAAAAGGATAAAACTCTTGAGCGTGAGCGCGTAAACGGTGAGTTAGAGCGCCTTAAAGCTAAAAAAGAGGCCATGACCGAAGAGCTTGATGATATTGTTAGGCGCCTTTATGATGAGTATGAACTCACCCGCACCGAGGCCGAATGTATGGGTATTGAAATTGAAAACCCTGCAGAGGCTAAAAAATCCCTTGCCGAAACAAAATCAAAAATCAAAGCACTTGGTAGCGTAAATGTTGCCGCTATTGAGGAGTATAAAGAGGTTAGTGAAAGGTATGAATTCCTGTCCGCCCAGGTGGAGGATGTTGAACATACCAAGGCGGAGCTTAACCGCCTTATCGGTGAACTTACCGAGCAGATGCGTACAATGTTCCTTGAAGGCTTTGAGCGCATAGGTGAAAACTTTACCCGTATATTTACCGATATGTTTGGCGGCGGTCACGCCGAGCTTAAGCTATCTGACCCCAATGACCCATTACAAAGCGGTATTGATATTGTTGCAAAATTGCCGGGTAAAAATGTACCTAGCTTGGATGTTTTGTCGGGTGGTGAAAAGGCGCTTATTGCCATTTCAATTTACTTTGCAATAATGCAGGTTAATGCACCGCCCTTCTGCTTCCTTGATGAGGTTGAAACGGCACTTGATGACATTAATGTTGAGCGCTTTGCAAATTATATGAAGCGCTCTGATTTGGATACACAGTTTATCTGTATTACCCACCGCCGCGGCACTATGGAAGCGGCAGATATGCTTTACGGTGTAACCATGCAAGAGCGCGGTGTAACCAAGCTTATTCAGCTTAATGTTACCCAGCTTGAAATGGATTTAAAAGCACTTGAGACTAAATAATTTAGGGAGCAATTTTATTAAAATGGGAATTTTTGGTAAAATAAAGCAGGGCCTTAAAAAAACGGGCGATGGCTTTGTAGGTAAAATTGGCGCCGTTTTAAGCGCCTTTACCAAAATTGATGAGGAACTTTTTGAAGAGCTTGAAGAAACCCTTATCCTTTGTGATATAGGGGCTGCAACTTCGGCAAAAATATGTGATATTTTGCGCTCACAGGTTAAAGAGCAAAGGGTTACCGACCCCGCTATTATCCGCAGTATGTTAAAGGATATTATCTTTAATATGCTAAACGGTAATAACACCATTGACACATCAAAGTCACCAACCGTCATTATGGTTATTGGTGTAAACGGCGTTGGTAAAACCACCAGTATTGGTAAAATGGCCGCTAATTTTAAGGCCGAGGGTAAACAGGTCGTTTTAGGTGCGGCCGATACCTTCCGTGCCGCCGCCATTGACCAGCTTGGCATTTGGGCTGAGAGGGCCGGTGTGCATATGGTAAAAAGTGTGGAGGGCACCGACCCTGCATCGGTTGTGTTTGACACCATGGCATCTGCCACCGCCAAAAAGGCAGATATTATAATTTGTGATACCGCAGGCCGCCTTCATAATAAGAAAAATCTTATGGATGAGCTTGCAAAAATGAATCGCGTAATCGACCGCAGCTTGGGTGACGGTCAAAAAGAAACCCTGCTTGTGCTTGATGCCGCAACAGGTCAAAATGCCGTAAATCAGGCCCGCCAGTTTAGTGAGGTTACCGACATTACAGGTATTATCTTAACCAAGCTTGACGGCACCGCCCACGGCGGCGTTGTTATAAGCATTATGGATGAGCTTGGCATCCCCGTAAAGCTTATCGGTGTTGGTGAAAAAATTGATGACCTTATGCCCTTTGATGCAAAAGAGTTTGCCGAAGGCCTTTTTATGGAGGACTAAAAATTGAAATTTATTCTTGCCACCAAAAACCTTAAAAAGTTAAAGGAATTACAGCGCATATTACAGCCACTAGGTCACGATGTTATAAGTGAAAGGGATTTAGAAAGCCCCCTGCCCGAAGTGGTGGAGGATGCCGACACCTTTGAGGGTAACGCCCTTAAAAAGGCGCGCTCTGCAATGAAGTTTACAGGTCTTGCCGCCGTTGCCGATGATTCAGGACTATGTGTTGATTATTTAGACGGCGCACCGGGTGTTTACTCTGCCCGCTATGCAGGTGAAGCCCAAAATGATGATGAAAATAATAAAAAGCTTTTAAATGCCCTTGGCGATTTACCAAAAAATCAGCGCACCGCCCGATTTGTATCGGCAGTTGCGGTTGTTTTTGCAGACGGTACAGAATTTACCGTTCGCGGCAGTTGTGAGGGCTATATAGGATATGAGCCACAGGGCGAAAACGGCTTTGGCTACGACCCGCTTTTTATCGGTGAAAAGGGTTGCTTTGGTAATTTAACCGATGCCGAAAAAGATTCTATCAGCCACCGTGGCAAAGCTTTAAGACAAATGGCAGAAGAATTGACTAAATATATTTAGAGGTATTTTTTATATGTTAAACAGTAAACAGCGTGCCGAGCTTCGCGGCATGGCAAATTCGCTTGAACCTATTTTTCAGGTGGGTAAGGGCGGCATAAACGACCAGCTTATCCGTCAGGTGGATGAAACCTTAGAAAAGCGTGAGCTTATTAAGCTTACCGCACTTGAAACATCGCCACAGTCCTCGCGTGAGGCGGCAGATATGCTGGGCGATGCAACCGGCGCAGATGTTGTGCAGGTTATCGGACGAAAATTTGTGCTTTACAGAAAAAGCAAAGAAAATCAAAAAATCTTTTTAAAAAAGAAGTAGAGTGATTGCTTGTGCTTAAAACCGCCATATTCGGGGGCACCTTTAATCCGCCCCATAATGGCCACATTGCTATGCTCAGTGGCATTGCCGATTTGCCCGAAATTGAAAAAATTTTGGTAATGCCGGCAAATATTCCACCCCATAAGGCGGGGGATATTGCCGCCGCCCATCATAGGGTTAATATGTGTAAAATGGCATTTAACGGCATAAAAAAGGCCGAGATTTGCCTTTTAGAGCTTGAGCTTGAGGGCAAAAATTATACCCTTAATACACTTAAAAGGTTAAAGGAACGGTCGGTGCAAAACCCCGTTTTGGTAATAGGGGCAGATAGCCTTATAAATTTTGATAAATGGTATGAGTATGAGCAGATTTTAAATATGGCAGAGCTTTATGTTTACCCAAGGCAGGGTATGGGCAAAAGCCTGGTTTTAACAGCCAAAGCCTTTATTGAAGGTAAGGGTGGTGCTGTGACGCTTTTAAACCAGTCACCGCCGGGAATATCGTCCACGCTGGTGCGTGACCGCATTTTAAACAAAAAGCCTATAAGTGATTTTGTGCCGTCGGCTGTTGCCGAATATATTAAGGAGAATGGACTGTATAATGGAACCAACCTTTTTAAATGATGGTATTTTGTTAAGAGAAAAATATAATGATTATGTAACCCTTTTAAGGGGCAGGCTTAGTGAAAAAAGGTTTTACCATTCATTGGCAGTTGCCAAGGAAGCACTTCGTTTGGCCCAAAAATACGGCGCCAATACCGAAAAAGCCTTTCTGGCAGGTCTTCTTCACGATATTTGTAAAGATACTCCCAAAAATGAACAGTTGCAAATATTCAGTGAATTTGGTATAATATTATCCGCTTTGGAGGAATCTGCCTTTAAATTGTGGCACGCCATGTCGGGCGCCTGCTATATTCAAAATATTTTAAATATTAAAGATGCAGATATTATTTCAGCGGTAAGGTATCATACCACCGCAAAGGCGGGTATGTCCCTTCTTGAAAAAATAATCTACCTTGCTGATTTCACTTCAGAGGATAGGGATTATGAAGGCGCCGATGAAATGCGAAAAGCGGTGGATGTTGGGCTTGAACACGCAATGCGTGAGGCACTTATATTCACTATAGATGATTTAAAACAAAAGGGTATGCCGGTGCATGAAGATACACTCAACGCATACCGTGAGATAGTATAAAAAGGAGTTTTAGGTTATGAATTATGATGATAGCTTTGATTTATATTCCGTTTCCACCCGCAAGGGCAGTACCTCAAAAAGAAAAAAGCTTCGTCGCACAGTTAACATACTTGCCAGCATAATTTTATGCCTTTCTGTTTTACTTACAGGTGTTATGGGCGTAGGCATTTGGGCACTTGGCATGGAAATTAACAACGATGTTGAGGTGGAGCAGGGCGATTTTGAAGACCTTGTTGTTAGCTCCAACAGTAAGGTAAGTTATATATTGGTTGTAGGTGTTGACCCTAAAGAAACCCTTACAGACATTATCATAATTGCCTGCATTGACCACGAAAAAAACACCTTAAACTTCCTACAAATCCCGCGTGATACCTATATTGGCGACGATGTTCCCACCAAAAAGGTTAATGCTGTTCACGGCAACCCCCGTAAGGGTGAGGCAAAAATCAACGCACTCCGCCGCCGACTTTCAAGCTACTTTGGTATACCGCTTGACCACTATGTAAAATTCACTATCAGGGGTTTTGCAAATGTTATTGATGCGCTTGATGGCATAACCGTTAATATTGAAACCAAAAACTCAAAGGGTATAGATATTATGGACCCCTTTACCAAAAAGCATGAGCGCATTGGCCCTGGTGTTGTTACCCTTACAGGTAGGCAGGCTGTTGGCTTTGTAAGAAAGCGTACAGGCACCAGCGATGGCTATTATAAGGGCGATATTGACCGTATTGAAGCCCAGCGTGAGGTTTATGTATCATTAGCCAAAAAGCTGCAAAAAATGTCGGGCTCACAAATGCTTAAAATTGCACAAAATTGTTACAGTGAAATTTCAACCGATATGAGCATAGGTCAAATTTTGGGCTACGCTGAAGAGGTGCAGGAAATACCTATGGAAAGTATGGGTATATACGCAGTACCCGGTCAGTTCTGTAACTATAACGGACTTTCAATGTGGTCCCCCCATAAGGATGAATATGTTCAGATGTTCAACACATATTTTAATCCCCACGGCGCACCTATTACCACTAGTGATATTCAAATGATTGAACTGCACAAAAAACTAGGTCAGTCTACCAGACCCAGTGAGGTTGAGCAGGGCGGCGCACTTTCAAATGTTAAAAAATAGAAAAGAGGTTTAACCTTGCAGGGTAAAGAAATTGTAGAAATCGCCGTAAAGGCGTTGGATAATAAAAAAGCAGTTGATATTAAAGCCATTGAGGTGACTGAGGTTACTGTGCTTGCCGACTATTTTGTGCTGGCAACCGCAACCTCCTCCACCCATGTAAGGGCCTTGGCAGATGAGGTGGAGGATGCCTTAAGCCAAAACGGTTTGGAGCCCCACCATGTGGAAGGTCGTACAACAGGCTGGATTTTATTGGATTACGGCACCGCCGTTATCAATGTAATGGATGCTAAAAACCGCGACTTTTATGGTTTAGAGCACACCTGGAATGACGGCAAAGAGCTTGACATTTCAGAATATATTAAAGACTAATTTTTAAGGACTGAAACCTAATGAAATATGATTTTGCATCGGTAGAAAAAAAGTGGCAGGATAAATGGGATAAGGCAGGGGTTTTTGCAGCTAAGGATGATAGCTCAAAGCCAAAGTTCTACGGCCTTGTTGAATTCCCTTATCCATCGGGCGCAGGTATGCATGTTGGCCATATTAAGGCATATAGCGGTCTTGAAGTTGTATCACGCAAACGCAGACTTCAGGGCTATAATGTGCTTTTTCCCATCGGCTTTGATGCATACGGTCTGCCAACCGAAAACTATGCCATAAAAACCGGCATCCACCCCAGAAAGGTTACCGATATTAACATTGAAAAATTCACCAGCCAGTTGAAACGTGTTGGTTTTTCATTTGACTATTCAAGGACAATTGACACCACCGATGATAAATACTATAAGTGGACACAGTGGATTTTCCTTAAAATGTTTGAAAACGGTCTTGCATTTCGTGATAAGACCTTGGTTAACTATTGCCCATCCTGTAAGGTTGTCCTTTCAAATGAGGATTCGCAGGGCGGTAAGTGTGATATTTGTCACAGCGATGTTGTTCAAAAATCAAAGGATGTTTGGTACTTAAGAATTACCGAATATGCCGATAAGCTGCTCAGCGGTCTTGATGAGGTTGATTATCTGCCCAATATCAAGCTTCAGCAGGTTAACTGGATAGGTAAATCTCGCGGCGCATTTGTTAATTTTAATCTTAATGAAATCAGTGAAGAGCTTAAAATTTACACCACCCGCCCCGACACCCTTTTCGGTGTAACCTTTATGGTTATGGCACCTGAGCATCCTATCATTGATAAGTATGCAGATAAGATTTCCAATATGGATGAAATCTTAAATTACAGGTCAGAATGTGCCAAGAAAACCGAATTTGAACGCACCCAGCTTGTTAAGGATAAAACAGGCGTTAAAATTGAAGGCATCACAGCTAAAAACCCCGTTAACGGTAAGGATATACCTATTTATATTTCTGACTATGTTATGATGGGTTACGGCACAGGCGCCATTATGGCGGTACCCGCCCATGATGAGCGCGACTATGACTTTGCAAAGAAATTTGGTATTGATATTATTGAGGTTATTAAGGGTGGCGACATAAGCCAAGCTGCCTATACAGGCGACGGCGAAATGGTTAACTCTGATTTCCTTAATGGTATGGACAATAAAAAAGACTCAATCGCCAAAATGATTGAGGTTTTACAGCAAAAAGGCATTGGTGAAGGCGGCGTTCAGTATAAAATGAAGGACTGGGCGTTTAACCGTCAGCGCTATTGGGGTGAACCTATTCCTATTGTTCACTGCGATAAGTGCGGTATGGTTGCCGTTCCTTATGATGAACTGCCTTTAAGATTGCCCGAGGTTGAAAACTTTGAGCCCGGTACCGACGGTGAAAGCCCCCTGGCCAAGATTGATTCTTATGTAAATTGCAAGTGCCCTAAATGCGGCGCCGATGCAAAGCGTGAAACCGATACCATGCCTCAGTGGGCAGGTTCATCCTGGTACTTCTTAAGGTATATTGACCCCAATAATGATAAAGCCCTGGCCGATATGGATAAGCTTAATTATTGGCTTCCTGTTGACTGGTATAACGGCGGTATGGAGCATGTTACCCGCCACCTTATCTATTCGCGTTTTTGGCATAAATTCCTTTATGATATTGGCGCAGTGCCCTGTTCAGAGCCATACGCAAAAAGAACTGCTCAGGGTCTTATCTTAGGTCCCGATGGCGTTAAAATGAGTAAATCACGCGGCAATGTAATTGACCCTAATGAGGTTGTTGATTCACTTGGCGCTGATGTTCTTCGCACCTATGTACTCTTTATGGGCGATTATGAGCAGGCAGCCCCCTGGTCAGAAAACTCTGTTAAGGGTTGTAAAAGGTTTATTGACAAGGTTTGGAATTTAAGCGAAATTTTAGTAGATGGCGATGAATATTCCAAAGAGCTTTCATCATCCTTCCATAAAACCATTAAAAAGGTTTCAGAGGATATTGAAACACTTAAATACAACACCGCTATTGCAGCCCTTATGACACTGCTTAACGCTATTTATGCCAAGGGTGAAATAAATAGGGCAGAGCTTAAATCTTTCCTTCTTATTCTTAACCCCTTTGCACCCCATGTTACCGAAGAAATGTGGGAGCAATGTGGCTTTGGCAGTATGCTTGCCGCCGATGGCAGCTGGCCTACCTATGACGAAGCCAAGTGTAAGGATAGCGAAATTGAAATTGTAGTTCAAATTTGCGGTAAAATCAAGGCTAAGCTTATGATTGCCGCAGATGCCACCGAAGATGAGGTTTTGGCCACCGCCAAGGCAGATGAAAAGGTGGCAGCCGAACTTAACGGCAAACAAATTATTAAGGAAATATATGTACCCGGCAAGCTTGTAAATATTGTTGCAAAATAACTCTTGACAAGGCGCTAAAAGGTGTAGTATAATATATTCCTAATAGAAAAAATACCCCTGCAAATACTGCGGAGGGAGGGAACATAAATGAGTCAAGTAAAAATTAAAGAAAACGAATCTCTTGATAATGCACTTCGTCGTTTTAAAAGACAGACTGCTAAAGATGGTGTTATTCAAGAGGTACGCAAAAGAGAGCATTACGAAAAGCCCTCTGTAAAGCGTAAAAAGAAGTCGGAAGCCGCACGTAAGCGTAAATTCCGCTAAGTCCGCCCAGACGCGTGTCTTAAAAAATTGCTTAAAAACGGCTTGGTTTTTTGCCAAGCCGTTTTTTGTTTAAAGGGGGCAATATAATGCTTACTAAACCTAACATACAACTTAATAAAGTAACGAATATCACCCCCGACCTTTTAAAAAGGCATAATATAAATTGCCTCATTTTAGATGTTGATAATACTATTTGCATAAATAAGGGCAAAAGTATGATAGTAGGGGCCAATCGCTGGCTTTTAAAAATGAAGGCGGCGGGCATTAAACTTATAATTTTATCAAATGCCAAGCCACAGCGTATGGTACCCATTGCCCAAAGGTTAGACCTGCCTATGGTGGCGCTTGGTCTAAAGCCGCTACCGTTTGGCTATTTTCGTGCCGCCAAAAAAATGGATGTTAGTATTAAAAACTGTGCCATAGTTGGCGACCAGCTTTTAACCGATATTTTAGGCGGTAATTTAGCAGGTGTTAAAACCATATTGGTTACACCCACCCTGCTTGAAACCTCACGCGGGTTTAAAATTAAACGCGCCATTGAGCGCAAGCTGCTTAAATTTCATAAACTTAAATGTAATTTTTAAAGAAAGGGGAATGTTTTTATGCCTGCTTTGTTCGGTCCTGCCGGCAATTCTGAAAGCTTTACCAAAATGGGTTATAAAAGCTCACTTCAGGTGCCCGAATATATAGTAAAAATGGGGCTTGATGCCTTTGAATACCAATGCGGACGCGGTGTTAATATCGGCAGTGAAAAGGCTGCCCAGCTTGGCAAATTAGCGGATGAAAAGGGCATAAAGCTTTCACTTCACGCCCCTTATTATATATCAATGTCCTCGGTGGAGGAGGAAAAGCGCATAAAATCGGTCGATTATATTCTTCAGTCGGCCCGTGCCGTAAATACTATGGGCGGAAGCAGAATAGTTGTGCATACAGGCTCCTGCTCAAAAATAAGCCGTGAGCAGGCTTTGGACCTTGCAAAGGATACAATGAAGCTTGCTATCGCCGCTTTAGACGCCGAAGGACTTTCAAATGTCAGAATATGCCCCGAAACAATGGGTAAAATAAATCAACTAGGCACCTTGGAAGAGGTCATAGAGCTTTGTAAGCTTGATGAGCGCCTGCTGCCCTGCATTGATTTTGGGCACCTTAATGCCCGCACTATGGGTCTGGTCAATTCGGGTGAAGCCTTCCTTGATATTTTAAATAAAATAGGTAATGAGCTGGGTGAGGACCGCCTTAAGCAGTTCCATTCACATTTTTCTAAAATTGAGTATACGGTCGGTGGCGAAAAAAAGCACCTTACCTTTGAAGATACGGTTTTCGGACCTGATTATGAACCACTTATGGAGCTTGTTTATAAAAAGAATTTAAGCCCCACCTTTATATGTGAATCGGCAGGCACCCAGGCAGAGGATGCCAAGGCAATGAAGGATTATTATCTTAAAATAAGCAAATAATTTTAAGGAGATTTTTTATGAAAATTTTAGTTATTAACGGACCAAACCTTAATTTACTTGGTGTTCGTGAGCCGCACATTTACGGCACCCGCACCTTAAGTGATATCAATGACTATATTTTAGATGAGGCAAAAAAGCTTGGTATTGAGTGTGAATTTTATCAGTCCAACTGTGAGGGTGAGCTTATCGCCGCAGTTCACAGTGTTTTGGGTGATGATTATGCAGGCTGTGTTATAAATGCCGCCGCATATACCCATTACAGCTATGCCCTGCGTGATGCTATTTCATCGGTAAATAAGCCCTTTGTTGAGGTGCATATGTCAAATGTTCACTCCCGTGAGGAATTCCGCCATACATCGGTAATATCACCCGTTTGCAAGGGTATAATTGCAGGCTTTGGTGAAGAAAGCTATGTTTTGGCAGTTAAGGCTCTGGCCGATATTATAAAATAATGCAGGCTATAAAAAACATTAAAGAGCTTTTAAACGACAAAGAGGCCGCGCTGATTTTCACCCCCACCGCCAGACAGTATTTAAGCGGTTTCAGGTCATCACTTGGCTATTTGTTTATAACTAAAAGCCAAACGGTTTTATTTGTTGACGGCAGGTATATTGAAGCGGCAGAAACTTCCGTTTCAAAGGACATAAAGGTCCTTCTTATTACCGATTTATCAAAGCAGGTAAAAAGCCTTTTGGCAGATAATAATATACTAGACCTTATTACCGAAACATCGGTTACGGTTGGCGATGTTAATGATTTTAAAAAGCTGTTTGACATACCGGTTTGTCCGTCAGATGCTTTACAACAAAAAATCAAAGATATGCGCATTATAAAAACCGACGATGAGGTTGAAAGCATCATAAAGGCACAGCAAATTACCGAAAAAGCCTTTGATGATATTTTAAATTTTATTCGCCCGGGTGTTACTGAAAATGAAATTGCCGCAAGGCTTGAATATGTTATGAAGGTGGCTGGTAGTGAAGAGCCTTCGTTTTCCACCATAGCGGTTACGGGCGCTAAAACCTCAATGCCACATGGCACCCCTGCCGATGTAAAGGTTAAGGCGGGCGACTTTATTACTATGGACTTTGGCGCCGTTTATGGCGGCTACCACAGTGATATGACCAGAACGGTTGCAGTGGGCAGTGTCAGTGATGAAATGCAAAAGGTTTATGATACCGTTTTAAAGGCAAACCTTAAGGCGCTTGATGCCGTAAGGGCGGGTGTTACCGCCGCCACGGTTGACCTTGCCGCAAGGGATGTTATAAAGTCCGCAGGCTATGGCGATTATTTTACCCATAGCACAGGTCACGGCGTTGGCCTTGATATACATGAAGCCCCCACCGTAAGCTTTAAAAATGAAGCACCCCTTAACTGTGGTGCCGTAATTACCATTGAACCGGGCATATATATTAAAGGTGAATTTGGTGTAAGAATTGAAGATATGGTGGTTGTTACAAAAAATGGCTGTAATAACTTGACAAAAGCGGCTAAAAGCCTTATAATCATATAAGGCTAAAAAAATAAATTCAGCCTTTAAAAATGACTAATGTTGCGGCAAAGCCGCTTCATAAAATATGGAGGTAAAATTATGGTAAGTGCCGGCGATTTTAGAAATGGCGTAACTTTTGAAATGGAGGGCAATGTTTATCAAATCATTGAATTCCAACATGTTAAGCCCGGTAAAGGTGCAGCCTTTGTTCGTGCCAAAATCAGAAATGTAATTGCAGGTTCAGTTGTTGAAAAAACCTTTAACCCCAATGATAAATTCCCCACCGCCTTTGTTGAGCGTAAGGAAATGGAATATTCTTATAACGACGGTGACCTTTATTACTTTATGGACCCTGAAAGCTATGAGCTTATTCCCGTTAACTCTACCGACCTTAGTGACAACTTCAAGTTTGTTAAAGAAAATATGGTTTGCAAAATCCTTTCTTATAAGGGTAATGTTTTTGGTATTGAGCCACCCACCTTTGTTGAGCTTCAGGTAACCCAGACCGACCCCGGCTTTAAGGGTGACACCGCTACCAATGCTACCAAACCCGCAACACTTGAAACCGGCGCTGAAATCCGCGTACCCCTTTTCATTGATGAGGGTGATATAATTCGTATTGATACCCGCACCGGCGAGTATATGGAGCGCGCATAATCGTTTCATTTATTGCACAAAATAACTATTACTTAATTTAAGGAGAACAGTTATGACCATTTCCGAAAAAATTTCTTACATCAAAGGCCTTGCAGAGGGTCTCGCTCTCGACGACGCAACCAAAGAGGGCAGGGTTCTTCTCGCAGTTATCGATCTTCTCGAAGATATGGTAGATGAAATTGATGCTATCGACGAAGCTTGCGCAGAAATCGGCGAGCAGCTCGACGCAGTTGACGAAGATCTTTCCTATCTTGAGGAAGACTTCTATGAGGATGACGACGAGGACTACGAGGACGAAGACGACGAGGAATACTTCGACGACGACGTTTATGAGGTTGAGTGTCCTAACTGTCACGACATAATCTATCTCGACGAGTCTATGCTCGAAGAGGAAGAAATGGCTTGTCCCAGCTGCGGCACCCGTCTCGAGTTCGAGTTCGAATGCGATCCCGAATGTGATTGCGATTCTGACGCAGAATAATATTTGAAAATTGCCGCACTTGAAATATAGTGCGGCTCTTTTGTGATATAG
>JAFNZJ010000059.1 GCA_017382915.1 Clostridia bacterium
CAAATACCACCTTATTATGGTACCGCTTGACTATTTTGGCGACAGCACCGATTTAGATTTAAGAAATCTGCTTTTGGTAAAAAATAAGGCAAATGTTTCGCACAAAGGGGACTTAAATTATGACAAATAAAAAGCATTGGTGGCAGGAGCAACCTCTAACCATAAGCGCAACACAGTGCACCCATGATGACAGTTTTTGGGTTTTAGACAATTATGTTGCCAAGTACGGCTTTAATACAGAACAACTTTTGCATCTCTGGGATGATAAGGACAGTTGGATTTGTTCTTATGTGGATAAAAGGGATAGAGAAAATCTTATAAAATATATAAAAAGAAGTCACGAGCAGGGCGTAAGGCAAATAATATACTACAACACGCATTGCCTTAACCACGATGATGTTGCCGCTCATCCCGAATGGACACAATTAAAGGCGGATGGTTCAGCGGTGCGTTTTTATGATATTTACGGTGCTGCCTGTGTAAATCCCAAAGGAGCTTTTCATAAAAACTTCCTTAAAGAAATGAAAAAACTTGCCGAGCTTGGTGTGGACGGCATTTTTCTGGATGGCCCTGTGGTACACGGATGCTATTGCCCTGTTTGCCGTGCCGATTTTAAAGAGCGTTTTGGCCACGATATTGAAGAAGCCTCCCGTTTTGAAATTCAAGAGTACAAGGTTGATATGGTAACCCAACACCTTAAAGAGGGTTATGAGGCTGTTAAATCAATCAATCCCGAAGTTGCTTTTTATTGCAACGCTTCGGCTCTTCGTGCCGATATAACCGGAAGTAACACCCGCAAGGTATACGATTATGTTGATATCGTGGGTGCTGAGGGCGGATTCCAAGCAATAGAAATGGGCGCGCACGGCCTTTGGCACGTAAGTTCACGTATGAAGCATTTAGAGGGTATTGTTGGCGATACCTTAAAGGGTGAAAAACCTATAGTTAACTTTTTCAGCGCTAACCAGGCGCGTATGGCACACTATATACATACCCCTGCCGAAACGCTGCTTACATATGCCCAAAGCTGCGCCAACGGCGCCAACGTTTGGTACGGACTGCATTTTCCCGTAAGGGAGGCATATCAAACCAAATCGGTTTTAACCGCCAAAGAAACGAACGAGTTTGTGCTTGCTAATAAAGATGTTTTTTCCGCATCTAAAACCTGCGCAAGGGTGGCACTGGTTTGGTCGCAAAACACTGCAAATAACTATGCATCAAGTGTTGGCAACAGCGACTTTGTTGAGGCTAAGCGCTCCCCCTATACCGACCGCGGCGACCACTATATATCGCTCATCGCAACCTTTGATGTGTTGGTAAGAAACCATATTCAGTTTGATATAATTGATGAAGATAGTATTCTTAAAGGCAATATTTTTAGTTACAGTGCGGTAATATTCCCCGAAACCGCCTGTATGTATGATGAAACGGCCGAAATCATTGCCGACTATGTTGAAAAGGGCGGCAACATTTTAGGCAATTTTGATATTGCTATGTATAATGAGGATGGCTCATATAACGGCACATCCAAGCTTGCCAAGGTATTTGGCTTTATGTCGGCCCCCGAAGTTTTAAAATCGCATAGTTTGGCTTCTTCTTACTATTTTAAAGAAAATGAGGATGCCATTTTAAGTGGTTTGGACTTTTTCCGCATACCTGCACCAATACTTCAGGCAAAGTGGGATTTTACGGATGATACCAAAGTGCTTATGAAGGCAAGCAAACTTAAAACAGGAACGTATGAAAATATACCTGCTGATGGTATGTTCCCCGCAATTACCAAGCACAAATATGGCAAAGGTTATGCATATTATATAGGTGGCGCCTATGGAGAAATGGCCGCAAGGCAAAGAAATGTTGTGGAATATGGTCGTATAATCCGTGGTTTTTGCGAAGCAACTTCCGCCCCCACGGTAGTGTCGGATGAAGCAGGTCTTTATGAGGTTGTTTTACGCCGCCAGGCAGACCGCTTTATTCTACATGTGGTTAACCTTACCGGCAATATGACAAGGCCGTTTGAAAAGGTTGTTCCCCTTCAAAATGTTCCATTCAGTCTTAACCTTGACGGCTTTGGCATTGATGCTAAGGACTGGGCGCTTAAGTCAATCAGGGGCGCAAAGGTAAATGACCTTAAGGTTAACGGTAATGAGGTTAGCTTTACCCTTGATACCGTAAAAGAATGGGAAATCATTGTCATTGAATAGGAAGAAAATGCCCGCAAAATTCTGCGTAACGGTGATAAAATCCCAAGGAAATAATTTAGTTAATTTAAGAAATTGATTTTTCTTTTAAATTAAAATATGAAAGGTGTCTTAAAAACGGAAAAATTAGCACTTCACGGCGGTACTCCCGCTAAAACCGTACCCTATGGTACCGGCAAACGCTTCGGTAAAGAGGAGCTTGTTAAGCTTGAAGAAGCTTTAAATCAAAACACCCTGTTTTACTGGCACGGCCATATGGTAAAAGATTTTTGCAAAAAATTTGCAGATATGTATGGTGTTAAACACTGTGTTACCACTTCATCAGGTACCGCTTCAATTCACGTAGCGCTCGGTGCCGTTGGTGTTGGCCCCGGTGATGAGGTTATTACTTCCCCCATTACCGATATGGGTAGCGTTATTGGTATTCTTTATCAAAACGCAATCCCCGTATTTGCCGACCTTGACCCATATTCATTTAATATGGACCCCAAATCGGTTGAGGAAAAAATCACCGATAAAACCAAGGCTATCGTAGTAGTTCACCTTGCAGGTAACGCTGCTGAGATTGAAGAAATCTGCAAAATAGCCAAAAAGCATAATGTATATGTAATTGAGGACTGTGCACAATCATACTGCTGTGAGTATAAGGGCAAGTATGCAGGTACCTTTGGTGACATCGGTTGCTTCAGCCTTAACGATTTCAAACATATCTCTGCCGGTGATGGCGGTATGGTTGTTACCGATAATGAGGAGCTTTATTACAAAGCACTTATGTTTGCTGATAAAAACTTTAACCGCCTTGGTACTGAGGTTGTTAAAAACGCACCCTACCTTGCACCTAACTATCGTATGAATGAGCTTACCGCCGCTGTTGGTATTGCCCAGCTTGATAAGGTTAAGGATATTTGTGCAAAGCGCAATGTTTACGGTGATAAGTTAAACGCAGCACTTCAGGGCATTAAGGGTCTTAAACCTATGAAGGTTTTGGATGACTGCACCTGCTCATACTGGTTCTATATGTTCCGCATTGATGAGGCTGAAATGGGCGCAACCCGTGCCGAATTTGTAAACGCACTTCGTGCAGAGGGCGTACCCGCACAGGCAGGCTATATGCCTACCTGCGTATATCAGTATGATATGTTTAAAAACGGTACCATTTATCCCGGCGCTACCAAATGCCCATTAGATGGCACCTACGGCGGCCGCGTTAAGGAATATAAGGATGGCGACTGCCCCGAGGCAGAGGCTATTCTTTCCACCTGCATTAAGCTCAATGTAAATGAGTTCTATACCGAGCAGGATTTGGCAGAAACCATTGAAGCAATTCAAAAGGTTTGCAACTATTTTAATAATAAATAAGTAAACGCAAGGGAGAAAACCATGTCTGAAAAGAAGTTAAGATTTGGTATACTCGGTTGCGGACTTATTGCAGATTTTCACGCCAACGCTCTGCGTGCCATTGAGTACGCAGAGCTTGTTGGCGCTGCTGACAATTCCATAGAGCGCGCAAAGCAGTATGCCGAAAGATATGACATTAAGGCCTACGCAAACTATGAAGAAATGCTGGCCGATGATGAAATTGATGCAGTTTGCATTTGCACCCCAAGTGGCTTTCACGCAGAAAACGCTATTCAGGCACTTAAGGCAAATAAGCATGTTGTGCTTGAAAAGCCTATGGCGCTAACGGTAGAAGATACCGAAAAAATCATTGCCGAAACAAAAAAGACCAACAAACTTTTAACGGTTATTTCGCAACTTCGCTTTTCCAAGGAGGTTAACCGCGTTAAAAACTTGGTTAAGGAAGGTGCCTTTGGTCAGTTAGTTTTTTGTGACCTTAATATGCGCTACTGGCGTGAGCCCACCTACTATTCATCCAGCCCTTGGAAGGGCACCATTAAAATGGACGGTGGCGGCGCCCTTATGAATCAGGGTGTTCACGGCATTGACCTTATGCTTTACATAGTTGGCGATGCCAAGGTGGTTAAGTCGGTTAACCGCACCGCCTTCCACGATATTGAGGTTGAAGATGCAAGTGTTTCAATTTTACAGTTTGAAAACGGCGCAATGGGTACCGTTTCAGGTTCTACCTGTACATACCCCGGTTTTGAGCGTACCTTTGAAATCTTGGGTACCGAAGGCTGCGCAATCATTCGTGAAAACAAAATTGAAAAATTGGTGGTACACGGCGAAACCTTAATAGACGGTATTGAGGAAGAAGGTTTTGCAGGCGGTACAGCCGACCCCGCCGCAATCGACACCTTGGTGCACAAAAAACAGCTTAAAAACTTCATTAAGGCCGTGTTTGGCGAAGAAGAGCTGCTGATTGACGCCACCGAGGGTAAGCGTGCCGTAAAACTTATTAGGGAAATTTATACCAATAAATAATGAGAAAACCCACCGAACCAAATCGGTGGGTTTTATTGTATAGCGAAAACCATGTGATAGTCGCGTGGTTCAAAAGAGGTTAACCGATGAACAAAAAACGAAACAGGGTTTATTATAAAAAGAAAAATGTTTTGTAATGCTTTGATTTAGCACAAAAGTTTTTGAGGAAAGCCTTCCCCTTGAGGGGAAGGTGGGTTTTGCAAAGCAAAACTCGGATGAGGTGGAAATTTCTATTTAAATATAAAATTAACGCCGCTTTTGGCGGCTACACCTCATCAGTCACTATGTGACAGCTTCCCCTCAAGGGGAAGCCCACACGAAACG
>JAFNZJ010000060.1 GCA_017382915.1 Clostridia bacterium
GTTTCTTAAAAAGCAGGGTATACATCCCCGTCAGGTGCAGGATTTTTACCCCACACCGGGTACAATTTCAACCTGTATGTTTTATACAGGGCTTGACCCATATACATTAAAGCCTGTATATGTAGCAAAAACCTATGAAGAAAAGCAAATGCAACGCGCATTGCTTCAGTATTTTAAACCCGAAAATCGCAAAACAATTGAAAAGGCGCTTAAAATAACCGGTAAAACATACTTAATGGGTAGGGGCGCTGATTGCCTTATCCCTGCCCCCGCAGGTTATAATTCCAACACCACCAAAAAACCTGTTAGAAAGGGTAAAACCCATAAATGGCAACCAAGAAAAAGAAAATAGATTTACTTAAGCAGTTAGCCTTAAAGTTTTGCGTGTGGTTTTGTGTCCTTTTAGTAGCACTTGAGGGGTGCTTTGCACTTGGCATAATTTCTTCATCACCCTCCAAGGCTTTGATGTCACTTTTTGGGGCAAATGCCATAAATGAAAACAGTGAATTCCTTTTGTTTTTGGATGTAGGGCAAGGGGACTGCACCATAATTAAAAGCAAAAATGCCACCGCCATTATAGATTTTGGTCTAACCGATGAGGATGATACTATTTACCGCAAAATGTTGGAGCTTGGTATTGATAGGGTAGACCTTGCGGTGATTACGCACCACCACAATGACCATTTTGGCGGTTTTAACAACTTAATACAAAATATTAAAATTGATAATCTGCTTATAAATAAATCATCGGCACCCGATTCACAACAGCAGGAGCTTAATAGGCTTTTGCAGGTGGCAAATCAAAGCAAGGTAAATATTATTGAACCTAAAATTGGTACCTGCTTTAATATAGGCGATGCCAAGCTTAAGGTTTTATATACCGACCTTTCAGCCAATAAAGAAAACAATCGCTCAATAATAACTATGCTTTATATGGGTGGCAAAAAGATTTTACTTACAGGTGATGCCGAAAGTACGGTGGAAAAGCATATATCACAAACCATTGATATTGATTGTGATATACTTAAAGTGGGGCATCATGGCTCATACACATCCACCACCGAAAGGCTTTTAAACGCGGCAACACCTACCGTTGCAATTGTAAGTGTCGGGTATGATAATATTTATAAACACCCATCTGACTGGGCACTGCTAAGACTTAAATATGCAGGGGTAAATTTATACCGTACCGATTTGGATGGTGACATTTACATTAAATTCAGTTCAAACAACACATTTTCCGTCATAAGGGGGTAATAATTTGCTAATACTTGAACGCTTTGAGGGTAACACCGCTTTTATTGAGGCCTACGGTGAAATTATTACCGTTTCAAAAGAATTTGTTGACAGCTCGGCAGCAGAGGGGGATATGCTTTTTAAAAAGGGTAATATCTATTACCCCGATAAGGACAAAACAAAAGCCCGACGACAAGAAATCGCCGAGCTTGAGGACAGCCTTTTTGAATAGCTTAATGGCTTACTTCGTGGGTGGTTTCTCTTTCACTTCTAAAAAGTAAAGAAATGCACCAAATAGAAGCCAAAGCAATTACGGTGTAGATAATTCGGCTTATAATAGCGTCTTGTCCGCCAAACAGCCAAGCAACTATATCAAAGCCAAAAAGGCCAATACTACCCCAGTTGAGTCCTCCGATAATGGAAAGTATTAAACATATTTTATCAATCATTTATATCACTCCTTTGTTTTTATTTTGCCAAAAAAAAATAAAATTATTCAAATAAAAAATGAAAGGGACATTTTTATGAAAAAAAATCAAATCCTTGCCTTCGATTTTGGTGCTTCAAGCGGCCGTGCAATGCTTGCCCGTACCAAAAACGGAAAATTAGAAATTGAAGAAATACACCGTTTTTCAAACGACCCTGTTTTGGTATCGGGTCATTTGTACTGGGATGTTTTGCGTCTGTTTCACGAAATAAAGCAGGGCATAGTAGCGGCAGTAAACGCAGGCGGATTTGACAGTATTGGTATTGATACCTGGGGGGTTGATTTTGGCTTGCTGGACAAGGACGGTCAGCTTATAGGCAACCCCTATAACTACCGTGATGTTCGCACCGCAGGTATGCAGGATGAGTTTTATAAAACCATGTCAAGGGAAGAGCTTTATGCAAAAACAGGTATTCAGCAGATTGACCTTAACACCGTTTATCAGCTGAAAGCGGTTACAAAGTACCGCCCGCAGGATTTAGCACAGGCTGAAACACTTTTGCTTATTCCTGACCTTTTTGCATATTTTTTAACCGGCGCAAAGCGTATTGAGTATACCAACGCATCAACCACCGGTTTATTAGACCCCGTTACCAAGGACTGGAACGCCGATGTTTTAAACGCACTTGGTGTTGATAAAAAGATTTTTGCCCCCATTATTAAACCTGGTGAAATTTACGGTAACCTTTTGCCTGAAATTTGTGAAGAGCTTCACTGTGAAAGCGTGCCTGTTATTGCCGTTGCCACACATGATACCGCATCAGCAGTAGCATCGGTGCCCACCACCGAAAAGGACTATGCCTATATTAGCTGCGGCACCTGGTCACTTTTTGGCACCGTTAATGACCACCCCATTTTAAGTGAGCAGTCACGCCAAATTGGTTTTACCAATGAAGGCGCATCTGACGGTAAAATTCGTTACCTTAAAAATATTATGGGTCTTTGGCTTATTCAGCAATCTCGTAAGGAGTGGAAGCGCCAAGGCTTAGAGGTATCCTTTGATGAGATGGAAAAAGCCGCAAAAGAGGCCGAGCCTTTTAGGTGCTTTGTTGACCCCGATGCCGATGATTTTGTAGCACCCGGTAATATGCCAAAAAGGGTGCAGGAATTTTGCAAACGCACAGGTCAGTATGTGCCACAGACAATGGGTGAAATACTGCGCTGTATTTATCAAAGCCTTGCCTTTAAATATCGCTATTCAACCGAAATGCTTGAAAAGCTAACAGGCCACGCACTGCCGGTTATTCATATGATAGGCGGCGGCATTAAGGATGGGCTTCTTTGCAGTATGGCGGCCGATTATTGCGGAAAAACTGTAAAGGCAGGTCCTGTAGAGGCAACCGTTACCGGTAATGCGGCAATTCAGTTAATGTCATTTGGCATATTTAAAGACCTGAATGAAGCAAGAAAGGTTATTGCAGACAGTTTTGAAATTAAAACCTATAATGCAGACACTACTCTTGATTTAGAAAAGCCATACGCTGAATTTTTAAAGTATATAGGCAAATAACTATAATTAAAGCGCACAAAAATATTTTGTGCGCTTTTTTAAAAGTTTTTTAATAAAATAAATATAATTATTTGGTAAAATTAAATTGGTAAAAAAGGGGGTGCCCATTATAAAAAAATTAAAGGATATACTTTTTAAGCTGATTTTTGTGCCGCTTTCGGTAATAATTGCTTTGGTGGCGCTTAGCACCGCCGTGCTTATATATATTTTTGTTAACTCTTTAAGCAGGGCGCCCATGGCACCTGTTGGTTATGCATTATCATTTTATACCTTAGTTGTGCTAACTCTGTTTTTGGTATTTAACCTTAAAAAGGTTTATGCTAAGGTAAAAAAACGACTGCTTAAAAATCATCTGATAAACCGATTTTTTAGTGATGCTGAATTTAAAACCAAAGTAAGCCTTGCCTTTACATTTGGTGTAAATTTAATTTATGGCGGGGTGAATATTCTTTCGGGAATTATAAACCCATCCGCTTGGTTTTTTATTTTGGCGGCCTACTATATTATACTTGCGTTTATGCGGTTTATACTGCTTAGATATTTTCGTAAAATAGGCGTGGGTGAAAGCGTTGTTGCAGAGCATAAAAGGGCGGGGCTGTGCGGCATTATTATGCTACTTCTTAATTTAATGCTGGTGGCCGCCCTGCTTATGATAATTTATAAAAATAAAGGGTATGAATATAACGGCATTTTAATTTATATAATGGCGGCATATACCTTTTTTATTACCATACAGTCGATTATAAATTTTATAAAATATAGAAAACAAAAAAGCCCCGTTATGTTTGCCACAAAGGTAATAAGTCTTTCGGCGGCACTTGTTTCAATGCTGGCGCTTGAAACGGCAATGCTGGCACAATTTGGCGCGGGTGATACATCTGAATTCAGGCGCATTATAATTTCTATAACGGGAGGTTTGGTGGTTATTACAGAGCTTATTATGTCGGTTTACCTTATAATTCATTCGGTAACAGAAATTAAAAAACTAAAAAACAAGGTGCGATTAAAATAATCGCACCTTGTTTGCTTTAAGTAGGTAAAATAGCGGAATTCCAAGGCCGTAGCAAACAACCAGTTCACCCGCGCCCACCTCAAGGGCGGACAGCAAAAAGCCTATGGCCGAAAATCCTTCAGGCAAAAACCACGCAACCTCGGTACCAACAATTATTGCGTTAAATAAAACAGGGAAAAACATTGAAAGCAGTGGCAAGCCCTTAAAGGTTATTTTGCGTGTAGAGTATGTACAAACGGCGGCAAATGCGGTGGCAAAGGTGCCAAGCAAAACATCCACCATACCAAACGGGCTACCCAAATTACCTATAAAGCAACCAATTATAAGTCCGGGAATTGCGGCGGGGGTAAATATAGGTAAAATTGTTAGGGCTTCAGATATTCTGAATTGTATGCCGCCATATGCAAGTCCCATAGCGGCCGAAAGGTATGTGGCAATGGCATAAAGTGCGGCTATAAGCCCGCCCATTACCAAAAAATTGGTTTTTTGTTTAGTGTTCATAATTCAAATTACCTCTTAAAGAAAACTATATCCTCACCCTTAATGGTAAGTCGGTTGCCGTCGGGCTTATCGCCGAAAACGGTCTTATAACCGCTTAAATCTTCATCAAGGGTTAATTGCTCGTCGGCATTCCAGCGGTTAATACCAATAATGGCGGCAGAGTTTTCATCCTGCCTTTTAAACAGCACATAGCCAAGACCAACCGCCAAAAATGTAAGACTTCCTTCCTTAAAGGCGGGGCAGTCCCTTCTTGCTGCGCCAAGCTTTTTATAAAAAGCTAAAAGATCACTGTTTTCATTACCCCAAGGGTAACAACCCCTGCAAAAGGGGTCTGAACCACCCGTAAGACCCGCTTCATCGCCATAATAAAGGGACGGCAGACCAACCAAGGTGTACTGCAGGGTGGCGGCAAGCTTAAGCAGCTTTACGCCTTTTTTATAATCATCCTCACTAAGGGTGTGGTTTGACTGCCACTCACGGTCTTTGCCGTTAATATTAACACCTGCAAGGCGGGTTATAGCCCTTACGGTATCGTGTGTTCCGATATGGTTCATAAGATTATGAAGCGCCATTGGTGGGTAGTTTTCCAAAATGGTCATTACCGCTTCATAAAAATCCTTGCCGTTGCCGCCCAAAACAAAGTCCATTATGGCATTGGCAAAGGGGTAGTTCATAACACTGTCAAGCTGACTGCCCCTTAAAAAGCGGCGCCTTGCACCATAGCTTATTTTGTTTGTGGCATCCTCCCACACTTCGCCCAAAAGGTAGCCGTTTTCATTTTCGGCCTTAACGGCTTTTCTTACATTATCTAAAAAGGCATCGGGCAGTTCATCGGCAACATCCAGCCTAAAGCCTGCGGCGCCGCGGCGCATCCAATACCTTATAACGCCATTTTCACCCGTAATAAATTCGGTAAAATCGGGGTTATCTTCATTAACCTCAGGCAAACTTTTTACACCCCACCAGCTTTCATAATCGGTGTTGTAGGTTTTGAATTTATACCAAGGGTAATATTTGCTATACTTACTGTTATAAGCGCCAACGCTGTCATAACGACCTTTAGCATTAAAATAAATACTGTCATCACCTGTGTGCGAAAAAACGCCATCTAAAATAATGTCAATATTATATTCCTTTGCCTTTGCGCACAAATTTATAAAGTCCTGCTCACTGCCAAGCAGGGGGTCAATTTTAAAATAATCGGCCGTATTATAGCGGTGGTTGGAGTGGGCTTCAAAAATTGGGTTTAAGTATATCATACTAACCCCAAGTGAAGCAATGTAGGGCAGTTTTTCGGTAATGCCGTTTAGGTTACCGCAAAAATAATCGTTACCCAGGCTGCGTGGCAGATTTACTTGTTTATATTCCGGGCTACCGCCCCAGTCGTCCCTTATAAATCGGTCGCTTGGGTAGTGCAGGTTATTTTGCCCTTTAAAAAAGCGGTCGGGGAATATTTGGTAAATTATACCGCCACGGGTGTGGGTAGGGGTTTTAAAGCCCTTTTCATAAACGGTAAGCTGCCAGTAGGTGCCATTGTTTGGCTCAAAATCGCCAAAGCCACCGCCAATATTTATTAGCTTTCTTTCACCGCTTTGGGTGTACATAATAAAGTAATAAAAATAAAGTCCCGCATCAAGGCTGATTTTTGCGCTTCGGGTGTAAAAACCGCCTTCAAGGTTATTGTTATCATCGGTAAGCTCAAAGCGGATTTCATTTTTATCATCGTCAATAAAAACAGCAACCACGCCCTTAACATATCCATCACGGGGCAGAAGCACACTAAGCCTAAAGCTTTGCTGTGCTTCAACACTGCCGAAGAGTGACTTATAAAAAGTGTCTCTGGAATTGTAGGGCATGGTTCGCATTTTAATCACCTAAAATTAGTCTTTTAAGGGCTTTGCCTGCCAAATATTGGTTGCATAATCGTTAATGGAACGGTCGGATGCAAATATACCTGATGATGCAATATTCATAAGCGACATTTCATTCCACTTATTTTTATCATTATAAAGGTCAAAAGCAAGTGCCTGTGCACGGCGGTAGTCGGCAAAATCGGCAAGAGCCATATAGGTATCATTGTTTTTAATATGCTCGGTAACGCTTCTGAAATCGCCGCCAATACCGGTTGCAAGAAAATCAAGCACTTCGCGTATAACGGGGTTGTTTTCGTAATAAGAGTAGGGGTGGTAGCCCTGCTTTTTAATGCGGGTAACCTCAGGCGTTTGCATACCAAAAATAATGATGTTATCATCACCAACGGCGCTGTGAATTTCAACATTTGCGCCATCCTCGGTGCCAAGGGTAACGGCGCCGTTCATCATAAGCTTCATATTACCTGTGCCGCTGGCTTCGGTACCTGCTAAAGATATTTGTTCACTAATATCGGCAGACGGTATCATAAGCTCGGCAAGGCTAACGCGATAATCTTCCATAAATACTATCTTTAACTTATCACGCACGGCGGGGTCATTATTAACCACCTGACTTAATGCATAAATCATTTGAATTATTTGTTTAGCAAGCAAATAACCCGGGGCGGCTTTAGCACCAAAAATGTAGGTTTTGGGGGTAAAGTCCATATTGGGACTGTTTTTAAGCTCCAAATACTGGGCGGCAATATTCATTACATTAAGGTGCTGACGCTTATATTCGTGCAGGCGTTTTACCTGCATATCAAAAATGGAATCGGGGTTAATTAAAATACCACTTTCATTTTTAACATACTTTGCAAAGCGTTCTTTATTAGATTTTTTAATGTCGGCCAGTTTATTTAATACTGCGGTATCATCCTTAAATGCCTTAAGCTTTTCAAGCTCGGCAGGAGATTTTTTAAAGCCATCACCAATAAGCTCACTTAAATATGAGGTAAGACCCTTATTTGCCGAGCATAGCCAGCGGCGATGTGCAATACCGTTGGTAACATTGGTGAATTTTTCGGGGGTAAGGTTGTAGTAATCCTTAAAAAGGTCATCCTTTAAAATTTCGCTATGCAGCTTTGAAACACCGTTTACACTGTGACATGCCGAAACCGAAAGGTTTGCCATCTTTACAATACCACCCGAAATAATGGCGGTGCGCTCCACATAATCGGCATCGTGGGTTTGCTCCCATACCTTTGCGCGGTGGCGATTATCAATTTCGGTAACAATGTCAAAAATACGGGGAAGCCTGCTTTTAAACAGGTCACACTGCCAGCACTCAAGCGCCTCACTCATAACGGTGTGGTTGGTGTATGCGGCGGTGCGGGTAACAATATCCCAAGCGGCATCCCAACTGTAGCCACACTCATCAAGCAAATAGCGCATAAGCTCAGGTACTACAAGTGCGGGGTGGGTATCATTTATATGAATTGCGGCCTTTTCGGGCAGATTATCAAGTGTGCCATAGGTACGCAGGTGTCGGCGCAAAATATCTTGAATTGATGCTGAAACAAGGAAGTACTGCTGTCTAAGTCTAAGAGATTTACCCTCCATATGATGGTCTTCGGGGTAAAGCACCTTGCTTATAACCTCACTCATTGCCTGCTGTTCAAGGGCGCGCACATAGTTACCCTGATTAAAGGCGGTCATATCAATTGATGGGGTTTCGGCGCTCCAAAGGCGCAGTACATTAACGGTTTTACCGTCATTACCCGCCACCATAAGGTCATATGGCACGGCATGAACGGTATTATAATCTTTAAGCTCAACATGGTGATAGTCACCATCCCACCATTCATCAACATAGCCGTCAAAAAGCACATCAACGGCAGAGGTGGGGCGGGCCTCCAGCCAGACACTGCCACCCGGCAACCAAAAATCGGGCATTTCAGTCTGCCAGCCGTCAACCAGCTTTTGGCGGAAAATACCAAATTGATATTTAATACAGTAACCCATTGCGGGGTATGAGCCGGATGAAAGTGAATCTAAAAAGCAGGCGGCAAGCCTACCAAGACCACCATTACCAAGACCTGCATCGGGCTCTAACTCATAAAGTCCGTCAAGCTTTACACCAAAGGTTTGCAGAGCCTTACTCATTTCATCCTCAAGCTCAAGGTTGTAAAGGTTATTTTTAAGTGAGCGGCCCATTAAAAATTCCATACTTAAATAGTATACCATTTTTGCCTGTTTTTGCTCAGCTTCATTTCTAAAACCTGCTCTGCGCTCGCGCATTATTTGAAGCAACACCATAACGGTTGCCTTATAGAAAAATTCATCAGAAGCCTGCTCAGGTGCCACACCAAAGCCCATTGAAAGGGCGGCAGCAATTTTTTTTGCTAACTCTTGTGAAGTATATTTCATACTTTGCAAACTCTCCTTAAAATAAACTACTAAATATATAATATTATATTCCGCAGTATTTTGCAAGTATATTTAAAAACATTGCCTTTAGAAAATATTGGTTTTTTATGCAAAAGCAATAAAAATAAGTTTAAATCCCTTAATTTTGAAATAAAAAATAGTAAAAAGCAACAAAAAAGCGCCTTTTTAAAAAAGGCGCTGTAAAATTTTTAGTTTGTTTTTTTGTTTTCTAAAATTTGCAAAAAGTAAATAAAGCAAAAGCCTAAAATAAAGGTCAATATACAAATTGGAATATTAACCCCTGTAGGCAGTCCCGGGAAAAGCTCCCCAAGAGAGCCAAGTAAAAAACCAAAAACAATCAGGTATGTAGGCTGTGGGAATTTTTGAATGGCCTTTTCCATAAATTTTGCAGACAGCAGGCTACCAAATAAAACACCAACCCCAAGCGGAATAAAGCTTATAATACCGCTTACCGATTCCATAGCCGCTAAAAGCGGGGAAAAAAGACCAAGCATTAAAAGCATTTGTGAAACGCTGATACCGGGCAAAATAAGGGCGGCTGCAATAATAATACCGCCAAAAATTTGCAGTAAAACATTAAGGGGTGAAAATGACTCTGTCGGGGTAAAAAGCCCTTCGGGTAAAATGCCAATAAGCAAAACCAAAATTATGCCTATAACGGGGTATGCCACCGCATTAAAGCCAAACCTTTTAACCCCAGCCGTTTTATATATTAGCGGAATGCCGCCCGCAACCGCACCTAAAAAGAAGTAGCTTACCGGCAAAGGAAAGGCCTCTAACAAAGGTACAATAATAAATCGGCTGAACAGGGTTATACCAAGCAGGGCACCTATACAGAATTTAATTAAGAATACTGCATTTTTTTTAGGGCTTTTTCTAAAGGATGCAATAGATGAAATCAAACGGTCATAAATGCCAAGAAGCATTGCCATTGAGCCACCGCTGACACCCGGCACCATCATTGTGCCGCCAATGAAAAAGCCTTTAAAAATCACAAACAATGATTTAAGCATTATATATCTACCTACTCAAATTTATTAAGTTCGGCAGTAAGCAGGGATGTGCGATTGATTTTATAAAAATCCCGTTTACCGCCTGTAATACCTATATATGCATCAATTAAAAGCTTTGGATTAATATTATCCTCACCGCCTGCGGGCAGTGTAAGGGATAAAATTTTAGGATTATTTTCATCACCGCCAAGGGTAAAGGGGCCAAGCTTTTTAGCCAAATCAATTTCCTTTACTCCGCCCTTTTTGGTGGTTTTTGAAACAATTATTTCTTTTGCGCTTAAAAATTCTTTAAGGGTTTTAAGTGTGGCATTTGCCTCACTTAAAAAGGTTATATCAAAGGTAGCAAAGGCAATTTTACCCGCCTTTAATTTAGGCTCTTTAAGAGCAATAACCTCAATACCGTTGGGGCAAGCATCTGCTATCATTTGCTTTGCCTTTAGCATATCAAAATTATCATCATCAAGCCTGAAATCCATAACCTCATAATCACTGCTAAAGCCAAGTGAAAGCGGCAAAGCAAAGGTTATATATGGGTGCGGATTAAAGCCTTCAGTATACCAAACGGGCACCTTTGACAGGCGCAAAACTCTGGTCATAACGCGGTTCATATCCAGATGGGATACAAAGCGTAGCGGGCCGCCCTTTTTGAAAAAAAGCCTAACGTTTTTCAAAGCAAACACCCTTTCCATATTTATTTGCACCACAGCCTGCACATTTTTCACGGCAGTTTTGGGTGGTCACGCCACATTTGGCCCTTTGATATTCTTTAAGTAAAAAGTCCTTTGTAACACCATAGTCCAAATGGTCCCAAGGGTTAACTTCAAACGGGCCGCGCTCTCTGGACTTATAAAAGTCGGGTGAAAGGTTACATTCATCAAAGGCCTTCATCCAAATATCGTAATCAAAGCATTCATCCCAGCTGTCCATTTTGGCGCCCAGTTCAAATGCCTTTAAAATAACACCGCCAAGCCTACGGTCGCCGCGGGCCAAAACGCCCTCTAATGAGCTTATTTTACTTTCGTGCCAGCTAAGTGATATTTTTTTGGTGGTAATACTGTCGCGCAGTAGTTGCTGGCGGCGGCGCATTTCATCCTCACTTATTTGGGGGCAAAACTGAAACGGCGTAAAGGGTTTGGGTACAAAGGTTGAAACACTTATGCTAACATTTACACCCTTGCCTTTTGGTCTGCCGTCAACATTATAATAAAGGTCAACAATTTTTTGACCAAGCCTTGCAATGCCAATAATATCCTCATCGGTTTCGGTTGGAAGACCTATCATAAAATAAAGCTTAACGGCGGTGTAGCCACCCGCAAAGGCGGTGGCGCAGGATTTCATAATATCCTTTTCGGTTATGTTTTTATTTATAACATCGCGAAGGCGCTGTGTGCCTGCCTCAGGCGCAAAGGTAAGACCGCTTTTTCTTATAAGCTTCATTTTATTTAGCAGCTCGGGTGAAAAATTATCAATTCTAAGTGACGGTAATGAAAGGCTTATTTTTTCCTTACCTGTCCACTCAATCATCTCACTCAAAAGGGGTTCAATTTGACTGTAATCGCTGGTGCTAAGGGAAGAAAGCGACATTTCATCATAACCTGTGCTTTGGCAAAGGTCAAAAGCCTCACGGTTAATAACCTCGGGCGATTTTTCTCTGACAGGGCGGTAAATAAAGCCTGCCTGACAAAAACGGCAACCACGAATACAACCCCTGAAAATCTCCATAACGGCACGGTCGTGCACAATTTCGGTAAAGGGTACCGGCAAATTTTTAGGGTAGTAGGCTTTATCTAAATCTGTCATAACGCGCTTGCTTACGGTTTTGGGCGCGCCGTCTTTTGGAATATACTCGGTAACCTTGCCTTCGGCATCATAGGTTACATCATAAAGGGCGGGGACATATACGCCATCTATTTTGGCGGCAAGCTTTAAAAATTCTAACTTATCGGTGCCGCCCTTTGCCTTATATTCTTTATAAAGGTCAATAACCTCTAAATCAACCTCTTCACCCTCACCTAAAAAGAAAATATCAACAAAATCGGCAAGCGGTTCAGGGTTGCAAGCACACGGGCCACCCGCAACTACCAAGGGGGTAAGGCCTACGCGGTCCTTTGATTTTAGCGGAATACCGCCAAGCTGCAGCATATTTAAAACATTGGTATATGAAAGCTCATACTGTAAGGTAAAGCCAATAAAATCAAATTCACTTATAGGGTCACGACTTTCAAGGGCAAAAAGGGGAATATTCTCCTCACGCATTACCTTTTCAAAATCGGTCCAGGGGGCAAAAACACGCTCACACCAAATATCATCACGCTCATTAAAAAGACCGTAAAGTATTTTCATACCAAGGTGGGACATACCAATTTCATATGTATCAGGAAAGCAGAAAGCAAACCTTACATCCACCTTTGATTTATCTTTATAAACGCTGCCCATTTCACCGCCGGAATAACGGCCGGGCTTTTGCACGCTTAAAAAAAGCTGTTCAAGTCGTGAGTTTTCCACCTAATAACCCCCAGATTGCAATAATTACTTTTATTTTACTCTATTTTTAAAAATATTGCAATAAGAGTTTTGCTTTTTTGATATTAAAAGCCCCAAAACAAGGTAAAGGGATAGTAAAATTAAACTGGGGTTGGTTTTGGTGGTATAAAAAACATTTACGCCTAAAATAAAAATCAGCAGTATGGTAATAGCGGAGATTATAATACAAACGGTATTAGCGGTAAGTGGCTTAAGTATTTTTAAAAGCAAAATGCTTACAATACTTCCGCCATCCAGCCCCGTAACGGGTAGCAGATTGAAAACACCAAGCACAAGGTTAATAAGTGCAAAATCTCTGGTAAAGGCTGTACCTAAAATAAGATAACAACCAAAGAAAATGAAAAATAAAAGAAAGTTTAATATTGGCCCTGCAAGATTTAAAAAAAGTTCACCCCTAGTATTAAGTGCAAAGCTGCCGATAATACTAATCGCCCCAACCTTAAACACTACGCCTTTTGGCTTTAAATTAAGCATTAAAAGTGATAAAAGGTGCCCAAATTCGTGGAAAAGGGTTGAAAGCAGGGTTGGTAGCATTAGACCCGATTTGTCAATATAAAGCATAAGGCAAAGCAGACCTAAAAACCCAACCGAAACCGAAAACCTAATACCAAATAACCGAAAGTCAAGCATTTAGTTGTATTTTAAAAATGGGGTGGGGTCAATGCGTCGGTCACCAATACGTATTTCAAAATGAAGGTGCGGTCCTGTTGAGCGGCCTGTACTACCGCAGGTGGCAATTACCTGACCTGCCAAAACCTTGTCACCCTTTTTAACCTTTAAACTTTGGCAGTGACCGTAAAGCGTTTTAAAGGCGCCGTGGTTGATTATTATGTAATTACCATAGTCACCGTTTGTATGGCTTGCAAGCTCCACCGTGCCGTCCAATGCGGCAAAAATATCACTGCCCGCCTTTGCCGCAATGTCCAGTCCGTTGTGGGCGGCAATTTCACCCGTAAAGGGGTCGGCGCGGTAGCCATAAACCGATGATACCGTACCGTTTACGGGCAGGGCAAAGCTGCTGTTTAGGGGTAGCTGTAAATCAAGGCTTTGGTCAATCGGTCCACCCGCTGCAGATGTATTTTCAAGCATTTGTGAAATATTGGTATCAACACCAACTTGTTTTTCGTACCAGTCCTTAATTTCGCTAAAAAAGGGCGCAAAAAAGGTTTTTATAATAAGGCAAACAATTATTATGGCTACACAAATTGCCCCCTGCATAATAAGTATTTTAATATGTGGGTCGGTCTTTTTAATTTCGGGCTTATCTTCAGGCAAGGCTTTTTCTTCACTTTTTGTTATAAGATAATCTTGTTCCATTTTATATCCCCCAAAAAAGTATTATTTAATTTTATGCCAAAAAACCTTTTTATAGACCTAAAGAAGAAGTCACCGATTGGTATTCCAATCGGTGACTTTGTTATTTAACAACTGTAAAATTTTTAATGCCGTAATACCTTGCGGCATTTATAACATTTTCATCAATTTCCTCACCCGAGGCTATTATTGGCACTGCGGGTGGGCAACCAACCGTGCCCAGTGCCAAAACCTTGCCAAAGCAGTCATCAATGGGTAGGGTTTGTGCCGCCGACATACAGGCACTTTTTGGTGACATTATTTTTTTAGGCAGGAGAATAACGGGTGGCTTTTCATCAATGGCGGGTTTGGGGCTTAATGATAAAAGTACCTTTTCAAGGCAAGACAAAGCAGTATCGTCAATTTCGGGTGTAAGCATTAGGGTTAAATAGTCGGGGTCAGAAAATTCAGCTACAATGTTATTTTGTGCTAAAATATCGGCCACCTCATTACCCAAATATCCAAAGGGCTTTGTGGCTATGGTTATTTTTAATTTTTCATTACCAACCAGACAAAAGCCGTTACCAAGCAGTTTGGTTTTAAGGGTGTCCACCTTTAAAACAAAATCGTTTAACCGTCTGCCGTAATCTAAAAGGTAGGGATTAAGCGCATCAAGTGACTGTAAAATAAGGTATGACGGACTGGTGGAGCCAAAAAGCGATAGCGCCGCCTTTGCATTTTCTGCAAAATAGGGATTAGCACTTTTTGAAACGTGCAAATATGCCGCCCCCGTAAGTGCGGGCAGGGTTTTATGCGCTGAATCACAGCACATATCGGCGCCCAAATCAATAGGGTGGTTGGATGGTGATAAAAACCTTTGATAAGCGCCGTGTGCGTTATCAATAAGCAGTAGCACGCCGTACTTTTTACAAACCTTACTAATACCCGTTATATCAAGGGTGTTGCCCAAATAATCGGGCGAAGTCAGGTATAAAGCGTCGGGCAGGGGGGAGCTTTTAAAGTAATTTTCCAAATAATCGGGGGTAATGTTTAGGCAAAGATAATTTTCACTGCCTGTTAACCAGTCTATATCAAAATCAATTAACGCCCCCGCCGAAAGAAAGGCTTTATGTGCGTTGCGCCCCGCGGCAATACGCGGTCTTTTGCCAAGGTAGGTGACCACCAAATAAAGCATTGCCCTAATACAGTGTGATGAGCCTTCGGTGGAATAAAAGGTGGGGCAGCCAAAAAGCTCTGATGCATTTTGCTCACTTAATTTTATTATTCCGTCGGCCTCATAAAGACTGTCGGCGCCTGCAATTTCGGTTATATCAAACTCTTCAAAACCTAAAGGACCGCAGCCCTTATGACCGGGCATATGCAGTCTTACACTATTTTTAGATATGTAGTTTTTAGTAAAATCTAAAATAGGGGTTTTCAAATTATTCCTCTCCCAAAGTGGTTGCTATTTGCACCATAATGGCGCATTCCATACGCTTTTTAAACAGGTCACAGCCCGTTTTATAAATGCCCTTAACCGAGCCTGTGGCATTATAGGCATTTGCGGCGCAACCGCCCGAGCAATAAAGCCTTGCCCAGCAGTCGGCACATTCTTTTCTGGCATAAACATTACATTCTTTAAAGGAATTTTGCACCGCTAAATTTGTAACACCGTCATAAATATTGCCAAGCTTAAATTCTTCCTTACCAACAAACTGGTGGCAGGGGTAAAGGTCGCCCCAGGGGGTTACCGCCATATATTCGGTACCACTGCCGCAACCCGAAATTCTTTTATAAATGCAGGGGCCGCCGGTCAGGTCAATCATATAGTGGTAAAAGGTAAAGGGTTTACCCTCTTTTTGCTTTTTAAGCATAAGCTCGGCCAGTTTTTCATACTGCTCCATAACAACTGTGATGTCCTCGGGGGTAAGCTCTGATGGGTCACCCGCAGCGCAGACAACCGGCTCCATACTAAGTTCATTAAAGCCAAGGTCCAGCATAACCTCAATATCCTTTAAAAAATCGGGGTTAGCGTGGGTAAAGGTGCCGCGCATATAGTAGTTTTTGCCGCCGCGCGCCTTAACCAATTTTTGAAATTTAGGTACAATTTTATCAAAACTGCCAACGCCGTTATAATCAACGCGGTAGCGGTCGTGAATTTCCTTACGACCGTCAAGGCTAAGCACAACATTGCTCATTTCCTTATTGGCAAATTCTATAACATCATCATCAATCAAAAGACCGTTGGTGGTAAGTGTAAAGCGGAAGTTTTTGCCCTTTTGCTTTTCAATGCTTCTGGCATAGGCAACAAGCTGCTTTACAACCTCAAAATTCATTAGCGGCTCACCGCCAAAAAAGTCAACCTCTAAATTTTTTCTGGTCCCTGAATTTTCTATAAGCCAGTCAAAGGCGCGTTTGCCCACCTCAAAGCTCATAATGGCGCGCTCACCCTTATATTTACCCTGACTTGCAAAGCAGTACTCACAGTTAAGGTTACAGGTGTGGGCAATGTGCAGGCAAAGTGCCTTAACTACCCCTGCTGTTTTTTCCTTAAGGGTGCCCGCCATAGATTTAAAGGTGTCGGGTGAAAAAAGCTTGCCCGTACTTTTAAGCTGCTCAATTTGTTCGTAGCACTCTAAAATATCGGCGGGGGATATTTCACTGTTATCTTTATATTTTTCGGTTATTTGCTCAATTACAGCATCTTTAGGGAATTTTTCAAAAAGCTCAATAATATCATAGGCTACATCATCAACAACATGCACCGAGCCGGAGCAAATATCAAGCACAATGTTATAACCGCCAAGTTTATACTGGTGTATCATAAAAGAAAACCTTCTTTGAAATTATAGTTCATAAAAAAAGCCGCCAGTTGGCGGCTAATTTTAAAAAATTTTAACTATTTGCTTTCTTTAGTGTTTTCGCACTGTTGGTTAGCAATACCGCAACTGGTTTTGCAGGCAGACTGGCAAGAGGTTTGACACTCACCGCAGCCACCTTTTTTAGCGCTTTCACAAAGATTGCGGGTTTCAATAGTTTTGATATGTTTCATTTTATATGCCCTCCAAGGATTGAATAATTAACTACTTATATTATATCACGATTATTTTAATAAGTCAACAAAAACAAGCCTTTTATTACTTTTAACTAAAAGTTATAAACATTTTTTGAAAAAATTTAAAAAAATTACAAAAAACTATTGACAAAAGTTAAAGCACTTGCTATAATAAAGGTGCAAAGAAAAGAAAAACAAAAAAATTAAGACCATATTTATAAAGAAAGGGGCTGAATCCAATGTACAGTGAACCGTGGTTTTCAGCCGTTTCGCCTAAATAGGGCAGGTCAAAAGACTGCGGGCGAAACGTAACTGCCCAAGGTTAGGAGTGTTTATTAAAAAAAGAATAACCGGTTTTATTAAAAGAATAAATTTTTTACCCAAAGGATATAAAGAAATTATTTGAAGGGTGAGTCCAATGTACTAATAACCGGTATTTGGTAAAATACCAAATTCTTTTATAAGCAATAAACCTTTTAAAAAGAGTTGAGGTAAATGAAAAATAAGATTATTTAATTCCTCCCTGTCGGCACCGCCGACAGGGAGGTTTTTTTATTATACATAAAAATTCAAAAGACTGAGGGAGAGACAATAAAAAGTTTATAGTTTATAACTATCATTGCCTTTGGCAAACTATCAGCGGCTTTGCCGCACTAACTATAAGCGTTTGCAAGGCAAACTGATAGTTTTCACGAAGTGAAATGATAGTTGTAAGTTTGTTTTTTCTCTCCTTCCTCCGCGGTTCGGCGGTCCCCGCCTGACGGACGCCTGTCCCCTTTGTCGCAAGCGACATTTCCCCACACCGTGGGGAATCATCCCTCCCAGAGGGAGACATTAAAAAAGGCTTCCCAATCGGGAAGCCAAGTTATAAACCATAAACTATAAACTGTAAACTACTTTATATTCAGCACCTGTTCGGCGGCCATTAAAATGCCTGCCCTGGCGGTATGGAAGTTAAGTCCGCCCTGCATCCAAACGGCAAAGGGCTCCCTAAGTGGGGCATCGGCCGAAAGCTCAATTGATGAGCCAAGTGTAAAGGCGCCTGCCGCCATAATAACCTTATCATCATAGCCCGGCATATCCCAGGGCTCGGGGGTAAGGTGCGAATCAACAGGGGCACCGCTTTGAAGTCCCTTACAAAAGGCAATTAGCCTATCACTGTTTTTAAGCAAGATGGCCTGAATAATATCGGCACGCTTTTCATCCATAGTGGGGGTGACATCATAGCCCATTTCACTAAAAAGGGCTGCGGCATAAACTGCCGCCTTTAATGCCTCGCCCGTAACATGGGGTGCGTTAAAAATTCCCATATAAAGCTCACGGTTGTGACCAAGTGAGGCACCAACCTCACGACCGACACCGGGGGCCGTCATACGGTAGGCACATTTTTCTACAAGGTCGGACCTGCCTGCAATGTAACCGCCGCAGGGGGCAATGCCGCCGCCGGGGTTTTTAATAAGTGAGCCTGCCATTAAATCGGCGCCAACCTCGGTCGGCTCCTTTTGCTCTACAAATTCGCCATAGCAGTTATCAACCATAATGATTATGTCTTTTGAAATTGCCTTAACGGTTTTGCAGATTTTTTCGATTTCACTAATGCTAAGGCTTGGGCGGAGTGAGTACCCGCGTGAGCGCTGAATGTAAACCACCTGCGGAGATTGTTCTTTAACCGCCTTCTCAATTTCGGTGTAGTCGGGGCGACCGTTTTCATCAAGGGCCACTTCACTATACTCTACACCAAAATCAGCTAAAGAGCCGTCGGTCCTTTCATCACAGCCAAGCACACCAATTAGGGTATCATAAGGGCGACCCGTAACGCAAAGCATTTTATCACCGGGGCGGAGTATTCCAAACAAAGCAACGGTAAGTGTATGGGTACCGCTTGCAAAGGTGTGGCGGATAAGCGCATCCTCGGCACCAAATATTTTTGCCAAAATGGCATCTAAATCATCGCGACCCTTATCACCGTAGCCGTAGCCTGTGGTGGGGGCAAAGTTGCTTTCACTAACCCTTGAATCAATAAAGGCGCGAAGCACCTTTAACTGATTATATTCGGTCACCTTATCTATTTGTTCAAAATAGGGTTTAGATTTACTTATTGCCTTTTCATCAAGGGATGAAAGCTCATTTGAAATGTTAAAAAAACTTAACATAAGAATTATTCCTCATATTCATATATTGCTATTTTATATTTTGGCTGGTAGCCTGATTTAAGGTAAAAACCAAGCACTGCGTCATCTACTGCGGCGAAAATATTTCGCCCGCATAAACTTTGCTCAAGGCTACCCAGCGCCATAGCACCAAGTCCATTGCCCTGTTTATCAGGCAGTGTGGCAACACCGCTTATTACGGCGGCATTTTTGGTAATGTGTGATGCTACCGCGGTAGCGCTGTCATTTACCAGGGTGGCAGATGCGGTGCCGTGCCTTATCTTGTGTGATAGGTCGGCATAAAAGGGCTCAAACTTATTTGGTGCAATGTGTTTGTTTTTTTGCCCATAAAGTATTTTAAAAACATCACCTATATTTGGCGGGGGACAGGGGGTGCCAATGCAGTCCGACTTTTTAAATACTACGTTATAGGTCTTTACATTTTCACCCACAAGGGATTTAATAAGTTCATATTCACCCTCAAGGGAGGAATAACCAACGGCACTTAAAAAGTCTTTAATTTCATCCAAATCGGCATTGCCATTGGCCACTAAAACAACCGATTGTTCGGTCTTACAAATTACTGCAGTAAGGTTAGCATTTATGTACTGGCACCAAAAAAGCAAAAATGGATATTTAAAACCGTAAGACATTTCATTTGCTTTAATTTTGGTGGCCGAAAAACTGTCAAAAAAGCCTTCCGTGCTTGGCAAAGAATTTTGTTCAAGCTTTATCATAACTAATTAAATTCACCTGCGGCAAGAGAGTTTAAAAGCGCTTTTGCAAGCTGACCCATTGCTTTAAAATCATTTAAGCTGCCCACCGATGCGGGGGAGTGAATATACCTTGCGGGTAGTGATAAGGTAATAACCTTTACACCGCCCTTGGTAAGGTGAATAGCGCCCGAATTATTACCGCCCGTTACGGCGTGTTTTACCTGTGCAGTTATATTATTTTCCTTTGCCGTTTTAAGGGCAAAATCAAAAAGGTTTCGGTCATAAAGGGTTGCGCGGTCCATAAAGGATATTGCTATGCCTTTGCCAACTTCACATACTGTGTTGGTGCCTTCAGTTCCGTTAATGTCGGCGGCGGAGGTAGCCTCCAAAACTATGGCA
>JAFNZJ010000061.1 GCA_017382915.1 Clostridia bacterium
CTTACATCGGAGGTTGATAAAATGGCGTTATTAGAAGTTAAAGACCTTGAAGTTTATTATGGTGTTATTTGCGCTCTTAAAGGCATAAGCTTTGACGTTAATGAGGGTGAAATTGTTACCCTTATTGGTGCTAACGGTGCAGGTAAAACCACCACAATGCAAAGCGTTGTAGGTCTTATCCCCTCAAAAAGCGGCAGCGTTACCTTTGAGGGTAATGATATTACAAAAACCCCCTGTCACAAAATTGTACACCTTGGTATGACCCAGGTGCCCGAAGGCAGAAGAATTTTTCAAGAGCTTACAGTTTATGAAAACCTTATGATGGGTGCTTATTCACTGAAAAATAGTTCATCTTTTAAAGAGGATTTAGAGCGCATTTACACCAAATTCCCCCGTCTTGCCGAAAGAAAAAACCAAATTGCAGGTACCCTTTCGGGCGGTGAACAACAGATGCTTGCAATGGGTCGCGCTTTAATGAGTCACCCCAAGCTTTTAATGTTGGATGAGCCTTCAATGGGACTTTCTCCCCTACTTGTTGACCAGGTTTTTGATATTATTAAAGAAATTAACAAGGACGGCACGACCGTATTATTGGTTGAGCAAAACGCAGGTAAATCACTTGCAATTTCAGACCGCGCCTATGTACTTGAAAACGGTAAAATCGTACTTTCAGGTACAGGTGAAGAGCTTATGCAAAGTGACGATGTTAAAAAAGCATATCTCGGCGGTTAATAATTTTTACTACTTTCAAAATAAAAAAACAGACCTTAGGTTTTTTGCCTAAGGTCTGTTTTTATTTATCCTTTAACAATTTCAAATTCTGTAATACCTGCCTTTAGCTGCCTTGCGCTAATTCTTCTGCCATATTCAATAAAGCTGTAATTGGTAGGTAAATTTAAAAATCCGTAGCAGCCTTCGGGTATTTGGACAGTTAGCTTAATTACATCACCTTCACGCTTCCAAGAAGCTGAAACCTTGCCACCCAAATGGTTTTGATAACCCTCTGCATGGTCAAGTCCGTCAATAAAGTTTGGCGAAAATTCAAGCTCCTTACAGTCGCGCTCATAGGGGTTGATTTTAACACCTGCAAGGTATTTAAAGAACCATGAACTAATATCACCAAAGAAGTGGTGATTGCGTGATGCAGGTCTAATATCGGGTGAACGGAAGTCCTCAAAAAGTGAGGTGGCATCCTGTGAAAGCACCCAATAACCATAAGACGGAAAGTCGGGGCGCACTATCATATTATAGGCAAGGTCGGCATAGCCAAACTTAGCCAGCACATGTAAAATTATTCTGGCGCCAAGGCAACCACAGTCAAGCTTATCATCAGCGGTGTGAATAATGTCAAGCAACACCTTTAAAGCGGCGGGTTTTTCACTTTCTTCAAGCAGACCAAACTCAATTGCCATTGCCTGTGCAGTTTGTGTTTTACCCAAAATGGTTGCGCCGTCTGACAAAATAAGCGCTTTGCGGGCGTCCTCACGAATTTCATCAAAAAGGTTTGCCGCAAATATGCTTTGCGATGTAAGACCAACTGCATCAAACATTTTTTCTGCCATACGGCAAAGGTTAAGTGTTACAAGGGTATCGGTCACTTCAAGGGGTGTAAAGGGTGTACGGTAATTGATTGGCAACCAGTCACCAAGACCTATGTGAATAAGTCCAACCTCATCCCTTTTTTGTGAAATATAGTTCAAATAACGCATCATAGCGCCAACATTATCCTTGATAATATCGGTGTTACCGCGCTGAACCCAGGTATAATATGGCAAATAGAATAATGCTGAATCCCAAGCGGGTCCATTACCCCAATGGAAGCCCCAACCACCTGTTGGAATAATGCCGGGCAGTGCACCGTCATCGCGCTGGGCTTTTCTGACATTATCTAGCCATACGCGGTATGAATTTTCAGGTGTCAGGTTAAACAGCATCTGCTCGGCCGAAAGGGCGGCATCGGCGGTCCAACCATTCTTTTCTCTATGCGGGCAATCTGTTGGGAAGTAGTAGAAGTTAGCAATATCTGCATTATAGGTGGCTTTTTGAAGTTTATTAACAACATCGTTTGAGCAGGTAAAGTCACCATTTTTCTTTAAATCAGAACTCATAACGCAGTATGTAAGTAAATCTTCGGTGGCCTGTTCATCGGTTATGCCGCTAACCAAACAGTACCTAAAGCCATAATAACTAAAGGTTGAAGAATATTCTTCAGTCCCCTCACCCTTTAGGGTATAAACCGCGCGGTGGTTAAATGCGGTAGGCTGCAAATTAAGACCACGGTTATCTAAATCACCATCGGTGTTTAAGGTCTCACCCGTTTGGATGGATACCCTTTGACCCTTTTTACCCTTAATGGTAAGTCTGAATACACCTGCAACATTTTCGCCAAAATCATAAAGCCAGCCGGTTTGGTCGGCTTCATCCATTGCTATTTCTTCAGGCAAGGCGGCCACTAATAAGCGGTGACGGTTAGAATCAAAAATAACCTTTTTATTCTTAACTATTTTAACGGGCTTTAATTCC
>JAFNZJ010000062.1 GCA_017382915.1 Clostridia bacterium
CTGAAACCGTTAGGTTTCAATATCACTCTTTAGAAATATCTCGCCTTTGGCGAGGTATTCTAAAGAATATCACTGTGAGACCTGTCTCACAATATCACTCATTATTCTTATCTTTGAGATAGGTTAATTTTAAAATATATAACTTCGTTACGCACCTTTTGAAAGTGCGTAACTCACTATGACACTTTCAACAGATAAGTGTCAATTTTTATATAAAAAGAAAGCAGGGAGAACACTTCTTTACGAAGTGTCTCCCTATAGCGGAGTTTTGCTTATTTTAGCAGATGCTCTTGGATATTTTTCGGGTGTGGGCTTTACCTTTTTTACCCTGATAAATGCGCGGGTGTTTTCTTTTGGTAAAACCTCGGTAATAAGGCTTGCCTCACCGCCGCCCAAAATGGACAGTGATTTTTTTGCGTCGTTTAATTCATTTGCGGCTTCAGGTCCCTTCATTGCCACAAAAAATCCGTTTGGTTTAACAAAGGGTAGGCAATATTCGGCAAGCACCGGTAGCCTTGCAACGGCGCGCGCGGTGGCAAAATCATACCTTTCGCGGTAAAGCTTTTCTTTAGCGGCAAGCTCGGCACGACAGTGCAGGTTGATTGCCTTTATACCGATTTGGTTTTGCAGGTCCTCTAAAAACAAAAAGCGTTTTTGGTGTCCGTCTAAAAGGGTTACATCAACATCGGGGCGCAGTATTTTTATAACCATACCGGGAAAGCCCGCACCTGTGCCAACATCAATAAGGCTTTGCCCCGGCTTTGGGTCAATTATCTTAAGCAATGAAAGGCAGTCGGTAAAATGCTTTATAACTATATCTTCGGGGTCGGTAATGGCGGTTAAATTTATTTTTTCGTTCCATTCAAGCAGCAAATTGCCGTAGGTGGTAAGGTGATTTTCGGCAGCTTCGGGCAGGGTGATGCCGTTTTGCTTTGCATATTCAAAAAATGGTGTAAAATCAAATGCAGCCATTGACTTTAATGTCCTTTCTTACTTAACCAAATAATAAGCACCGAAATATCGGCAGGGCTAACACCCGAAATGCCCATTGCCTGCCCAATGCTAAGGGGTTTAACCTTTGAAAGCTTTTCTTTAGCCTCTAGCCTTAGACCGTCAATTTCATTATAGGGGGTATCAACCGAAAGCTTTGTGTTTTCCATGCGGTGCATCTCCTTAACAGATGCAAGCTGTCTTTTAATATAACCGCTGTATTTTATTTCGGTCTCCACCTTATCTAAAAGCTCTTCACTTAAAATGGGGTGGTTTTTATCAAAGGGTAAAATATCGGTTATGGAAAGCTGCGGACGACGTATTAAATCGGCCATACTTACCCCCGCCTTAAGGGGTGCGGTGCCCTTTTTCATAAGCATTTCATTAATGGCATCGGTGGGGGAAGCATAGGTGTTTTCAAGCCTTTCAATCTCGGCATTTTTTATATTTAAGGTATCTTTAAACTTTAAGTACCTTTCTTCACTTATAAGACCAAGCTCATAGCCTAAGGGGGTAAGTCGTTCATCGGCATTATTTTGGCGCAAAATAAGGCGGTATTCTGAGCGGGATGTCATCATACGGTAGGGGTCTGCACAGCCCTTTGTAACAAGGTCATCAATAAGGGTGCCGATGTATGAGCCGGAGCGCGAAAGGTGAAAAAGCTCCTCACCCTTGGCAAGCTTTGCGGCATTTATACCTGCAACAAGACCCTGTGCCGCCGCCTCCTCATACCCTGATGAGCCGTTAAACTGACCCGCGCCAAATAAACCGCTATGCCCTTTAACCTCCAAAGTGGGGAACAGGGCAATAGGGTCAATACAGTCATATTCAATTGCATAGGCGGGGCGCATAATCTTAACATCCTCAAGACCTTCAATGGTGCGGTAGAATTTAAGCTGCACCTCCTCAGGCAGAGAAGAAGACATACCCTGCAAATACATTTCTTCGGTGTTTTTGCCGCAAGGCTCAATAAAAAGCTGATGCCTTTCTTTATCGGCAAAGCGGACAATTTTATCCTCAATACTGGGGCAGTAGCGGGGTCCTACACCCTCAATAACGCCACCGTAAAGGGGTGAGCGGTGAATATTATTTAAAATAACCTCTTTGGTTTTATCGTTTGTGTAGCTTATGTGACAGCTAACTATGTTTTGGGGCGCAGTTTTGGTTTCAAAGCTAAAGGGTACGGTCTGTTCATCGCCGTTTTGCTCCTCCAACCGACTAAAATCAATACTGCTTTTAAGCACTCGTGCGGGGGTGCCGGTTTTAAATCGGCGCAGGGGTAGGTTAAGCTTCAAAAGTGATTCCGAAAGCTTGGTAGCGGCAAAGGTGCCATCGGGACCGCCTTCATAATTAACCTCACCAACAAAAATTTTGCCCTTTAAAAAGGTGCCGGTTGCCAAAACCACGCTTTTTGCGGTAAAAACCGCACCCAAAGCGGTGGTAAGCTGCCAAAGGTCATCCACCTTTTCTAAATTAATTATTTCGGCCTGCCTTACAAGCAGGTTTTCTTGCTTTTCAAGGGTGTGCTTCATATATGCCGAATAATCGCGCCTGTCAATCTGCGCGCGAAGTGAATGTACGGCAGGACCCTTGCCGCGGTTAAGCATACGGCTTTGCAGAGTGTTTGCATCGGCCGCTTTGCCCATTTCACCGCCAAGGGCATCAATTTCACGCACCAGGTGACCCTTTGCGGTACCGCCGATTGACGGATTACAGGGCATATTGCCAACCCAGTCTAAATTTATGGTAAAACAGACCGTTTTTGCGCCAAGGCGCGCTGAAGCCAGGGCAGCCTCCACACCTGCGTGACCCGCCCCTATAACGGCAACATCTATATTTTCTGCAAAATAGGTTTGCAAAACTATACCCCCAAAACTACTTACCAACACAGAAGTTTTTAAACACTTCGTTTGCAACCTCTGTGGTTATTTTTTTGCCATCCAGCTCTAAAAGGGCGGATAAGGCATCATCAATTAAAATTCCAACCGCATCAAGCGTTACACCGCCGTTTATTGCCAAAAGGGCTTCATTTACGGCATTTTTGGCACGCAGTACGGTGTTATACTGGCGCTCGCCCTGTAAAACCTCGGCATTTGGGTCAAGCTCATTAAGCTTTAGCAGTTCGGCAATGGCGCCAACTAAATCGTTTTCACCCTCACCCGTAAGAGCCGATATTTTAACAAAGGGCAAATTTAATGTTTCATAATAATTATTGCCACTGCACTGCAAATCGTTCTTATTTAAAACCAGCAGGGTGGCCTTATCCTTAATGCGGTTTATAAGCTCTTTATCATCGTCTGTAACATCCACCGAGCTGTCAAAAACACCTAGGCACAAATCGGCAGTTTCAAGGCGCTGTAAAGCCTGCTCAATGCCTATTTTTTCCACCTCATCAGCCGTTTGGTGTATACCCGCAGTATCCGCAAGAAGTAGTGTATAATCGCCAACTTTTGCAGTTTGCTCTACTATATCTCGTGTGGTGCCTGCAATTGATGTTACAATTGAACGCTGTGTTTTTGAAAGCAGGTTCATAAGTGTTGATTTACCCGCATTGGGACTGCCCACAATAACGGTATTTATGCCCTCGGTAATAAGGCGACCCTTATCATAATCGGCAATAAGAGATGTAAGCTCGCCTAAAATTGCGGTAAGAGATGTTTTAAAAACATCTTCAGATATAAAAAGGGTATCATCTTCAGGAAAATCGGAAAAAACCGAAATTTGGCTTACCAAATATAGCAGTTTTTCGGTAAGGGCGTTAATTCTTTTTGAAAGGGCGCCCTGCTTATTGCGTGTGGCAATGTTTAAGGCGCGGTCATTTTTGGCCGAAATAAGGCTCATTACCGATTCGGCCTCGGTCAGACTCATTTTGCCGTTTAAAAAGGCGCGTTTGGTAAATTCGCCACCCTCGGCAACTCTGGCACCTGCAGTAACGGCGGCACGCAGTACCCTGCGTATAAGGTGTATACCGCCATGCACCGAAAGCTCCACAGTATTTTCGCCGGTATAGCTTTTTGGCGCCCTAAAAACCAGTGCAACCGCTTCATCCAACCGCTCATCACCGTCATAAACGGCGCCAAATGCGGCGGTGTAGCCTGCCATTGCGCTTAAAGACTTATTATTTTTTGATTTAAAAATCTTTTCGGCCACCATAAATGCATCATCGCCCGAAATTCTAACGGTTGATACGCCACCCTCACCAAGCGGGGTGGATATAGCGGCTATTGTATCGGTTATCATATTATTTACCTACTATTTTATTTGCAAGCTCTTTAAGCTCATCTTTATTATAAAATTCAAGGGTAATGGTGCCCTTGCCGTTTTTACCCGCCTTAATTACGGCGCGGCGGTGGGTTTCGTTTTTAAGGGCAAGCTCCACCTCGCGGAAGAAGGAATCTTTAACCTCTGCCTTTTCCTTTTTGGGTTTGCCTGCTGCCTTTGCCATGGCCTCAATCTGGCGGACAGATGCGCCGTTAACGGCGGCAATAAAGGCATCCTGCTGGGCGGCAACATCACTAAAGGCAAGCAATGCCCTTGCGTGACCTGCTGAAATTCTGCCCTCTGCCAAGGCTTTTAGCATATCGTCGGGCAGGTTTAAAAGGCGCAGGGCATTGGTAACGGCCGAACGGGATTTACCAACCCTTTCAGCCACTTCATCCTGCGTTAGGTCAAATTCCTTAATAAGGGACTGATAACCCTCGGCCTCCTCAAGGGGGTTAAGGTCCTTTCTTTGCAGGTTTTCAATAAGGGCAAGCTCCATAGTTTGCTTATCATCAAGTGATTTTATAACAACAGGAACACTGTTAAGACCTGCAATGCGGCAGGCACGCCAACGGCGCTCACCCGCAACGATTTGGTATGTACCGCCAACCATTGGGCGCACTACGATAGGCTGTAAAAGACCGTGTAGGCGAATGCTTTCGGCAAGCTCCTGCAGGGCTTCCTCATCAAAATGGGTGCGGGGCTGATTTTTATTAGGCTCAATTTCGGATAGTCTAAGCTCCGCGGTAAGATTATCATCAATAGCGTTTTCGCTCATCAATGAGCCAAGACCTTTACCAAGTCCGCCAATTTTTGCTGCCATAAAAATTCTCCTTTATCTATTCCTTTTAATAAATTCCTCTGCAAGGGTGTTATAACAAAGGGCACCCTTTGAGCGATGGTCATAATACTGTATGGGCAGACCAAAGCTTGGGGCCTCTGAAAGCCTTACAGAGCGGGTAATTACCGAGTTATAAAGCTTTTTGCCAAAGAATTTTTTAATTTCACTAACCACCTGCTGGGTCAGGTTAAGCCTGCCGTCATACATTGTAAGTAAAACGCCTTCAAGCTCCAAGGTGGGGTTATAAAGCCTTTTTACCTGACGCATGGTGGACATTAACTGTGAAAGACCCTCAAGTGCAAAGTATTCACACTGAATTGGCACCAAGAAGGTGTCGGTTGCGGTAAGGGCGTTAAGGGTTATAAGTCCAAGTGAGGGCGGGCAGTCAAGCAGTATGTAATCATATTGCTCACGAACGGCGGCAAGGGCATTTTTAAGCCTAGTTTCGCGGTTTTCTATGGCGGTTAGTTCAATTTCGGCACCCGCCAAATTCATTGATGACGGTATAACATCTACACCCTTGAACTTGGTTTTAACTATAATCTCATTAGCGGGGCGGTTGCCCATAATAAGGTCGTAGGATGACACCAAAACCTGCCTTTTATCAATACCAAAGCCGCTGGTGGTGTTGCCTTGGGGGTCAATATCCACCAAAAGCACCTTTTTGCCGTTAATTCCAAGTCCTGCGGTAAGGTTTACTGCGGTGGTGGTTTTACCAACGCCGCCTTTTTGGTTTACAATAGCAACTATTTTACCCAAAATAATTCTCCTTTTATGTAAAAGTGTTTAATTTTAAAGTACAAATCCATTATAACACAATATAATTTAAAATTAAACACCAAAAGCCAAAAAAAGCAAAAAATGTTTCACGTGAAACATTTTACAACTTCTTTTTGCGTGATTTAGTGAAAAATGCCGCCAAAAGACCAAAAAACATAGCGGCGGTAATGCCTGCGGCGGTTGCGGTTAAACCGCCCACCAGAGCGCCGATAAGACCATAATCAATAACCGCCTTTTCAACACCCTTTGCCAAGGAATAGCCAAAGCCGGTTAGCGGCACCTTTGCGCCTGCCCCCGCAAAATCTACCAAATAGTCATAAAGACCAAGCGCCGTTAAAATAACGCCCGCCACAACATAACCTACAAGAATTCTGGCGGGGGTAAGCTTGGTGCGGTCAATAAGC